>NZ_JAEPRP010000081.1:0-31374 GCF_016652895.1 Ensifer sp. SSB1 | reverse complement strand
TTCCAGCTCCATCATCCGGTTTGCCGCCTGGCGGGCGCTGCGGGCGCGCTCGGCACTCGTTTCGCCGGCAAAGCCCTTGACGCTGAAAAGCGACTGCGCCCTGACGCTTGGAAAGGGAATGCCGGTGAGGCTGTAATAGCGCGCCATCTGCCGGGCGTACTCTTCGCCGGCCTCGCGCTCATGCGCGGTCAGCTTGCCGTCAAGGAACATGCGGCCGAGCGTGTAGCCGGCAAAGGGGCTCGCAACGTCGACGTCGCGCTTGCCGGAAAAATGCATGCGCTTGCGCGCGTCCAGCGCCACCGAGCGCACCTCCCTTTCGGTCTCGCCGTGCTTGATCTGCCCACCGGGATAGCGTGCCACGTCGGCCTTGCGCGGCCGGCCCGCCCGGCTGGCGCGCTTGATGCGGATGCGTTCTGCCTTGGATGTCATCGTATCGTTTCCTCGTTTCATTGCGGTGCCATCGCTGGCCGCCGGCGCCGCCGGCCCGGCTTTCGCTGGCGCAAAATCAGTCTGAAATTCAAAAGCTTGCCGTCAGCGGCTGGCGCCACAACGGTTCACCGCGTGCAGCACCGACGTATGGTCGCGATGGAAGATGCGGCCGAGCGCCGGCAGCGACAGATCCTTGCGCTCCTCGTAAACCGCCGCCATGCAGCGGTGGCGCGGCTCGACCAGTCGCCGCTCGCGCCCGACGCCGATGATCTCGTCCCAGGTGACGCCGGGATAGGCGGCAAGCACATCCTCGATGATCTCGCGCACCGGCCGCCGGCTGAAGAGATCACCGCCCGCCGCATCCGCAGCACCGCAGATGACCCGCGCCTGCGAGAGAAGCCGAGCCTCGGCATCGGCGAGCGCCAGCTCCAGCTCGGCGATCCGCCTCGTCTGCGTGCGCACCTGAACGGCGACCATGCCCGCCAGATCTTCCAGTGTCGCAACCGGCGCCGCCTCAGCGTCAGCCGCTGCCATCCCGACGGAGCCATCGCTTCGCTGGCCGCGGGGCGCCACCAGCTGCCGCTTTGCCCTGTCTTCCGCCGACATTGGCTCCACCGGGGCGTCTGTACCCAGCTCCGTGCGCGCCGGCCCACCGCGCCGTAACCGCCCGGCGGCCGCCTCACCCGGTGCCACCGGCACGCCAAGCGCCCTTGCTGCAATGCCGTTCGCCATTCCGGCCGCTGAGTGTTCCCCTGTCATGAATTCCGTTGCCTCAGGCTGCATGGTGGTTCTCCCTCGTTGCGAATGCGCTTGCGGTCCTTGCGGCCGCCTTGGCCGCTGCGTGGGTCTGGCGGAAGGCATCCAACCTTGCGCGAACGCGGGCGCGGCTGGCTTCGGAGCGGCCCGTCTCGCGGGGGTTGAGGGCGGCGATCGTCTCGCGCTTGCGGGCGAGCTCGGCTCGCATGCCCAGCGCCTCCGCCTTTGCCAGGGCCGCCAGCACCGGCGGCTTAGGGATCGTGCCCAGCAGCACATTGGCGTTGGCCGCATAGTCGCCGCGGATCAGCTTTTGCGTCGCCGTCGCCAGGCCGCAGGCCGGCACGCCGCAGAGCGCGTAGTGGTAGACGGCAAGGATCTTCTTCGGCTCGATCCCCTGCGGCATGGGCATGCCGGCCGTCTGCATCGCGTCGAGGCTCCGCAGCACCGCCGCCTCGCTCGCCGGCGCCAGCCGTTCAGTGAGCGCGGTAATCTCCCGGTTCAAGGTCGAAAGCCGGGCCTGCGCCGGCAAAGTCATCATTTCCAGAAACGTCATTGTCTCGGGTCCCTTTCAGTTCGTTTTCAATGGCTTGCCTGCATTCCCGCTGATGGCGGGCAAAGGCGGTCTCGTGCGGCGGCGCCTGCTGGCGATGTCCGCGTCGTGGCGGTCCGGCGTCATCCATCTGGCCCACTTTCAGTCGGCCTGCGACGCGGGAAACGCCCGCCCCCTGTGGCCTGCCGGCATTGCGCATCCAGTTCCGCCAGGTGGCCGCCCAGTCGAGCTTGGTGGCATTGCGGCCGGCTTTGGCGGTCCAGTAGTCGCGAAACTTGTCGAATTCGGCTGCCGCCTCGGCCGGGCCGAAGCCGAGCCCGACGGCAAAGTCCCAGTCGGGCTCGAAGGCCGCGGGAAGCCGGCTCGCCCTGCGCCCGCGCTGTGCGGACGGTCCTGCATCGGCTTCCCCCAAGTGCAGGTCGAGTTGCACATCACTCCCGGCCGGAGTCGTGTCGGGAGAGTTAGTTTCTTTAGGGGGTGCGGGGGAGCTTTCTTTATCAGAGAGGACACCGGCCCCTGTCGCCGTGACATCGCGTGACGTCACGCGGGCGCGGCGGCGCTGCTGCCGTTCACGATCGCCGGCCCGGCGCCGCTCGAGCTCCGACTGCTGCCCCGCTTCGGCGGCGCGCACAGCGCAAAGGATCATTTCCGGCGAAGCACCGGATTGAACCAGCGCCTCGACGATCGCGGTGATGCGCATGGCCGCTACTCCCGGCCGAGCCGATATGCGGCGCCGGCCGCGGCCTTGCCGGCCACCGCAACGACAGAGTTGCGGCATGCCAAAGGCGGCAGGAAGCCTGCGTCCCTGCGCGCCCCGGTTCGTCCGCCCCGCTCGCCAGTCCCTTCTATCAGCCTGTCCTGCGCCATGCCTCTTCCCACACCTTCGCCTTTGGCCGCCCCATCTGGCACGGCCACTCCATCGCGCTGTCCGCGCGCCAATTCCGGTTGTCTCCACCCCTGCCGGCAAGCCGCTTCTGTGCCCGCCCTTGATGGGCGGACGGGTCAGGTCCTTCGGTCCCTTCCGCGCATCCGGAAGGAATGCACGCGGGACGACGGGTAGCGCTCGCAAGCCGCGGCCCACTCACAAGGAGCACGGCTGCCTGCTCAGGCGCCGAAACCGCGCGCGCCGCCGACCGCAACCCTTGCCGGTTGCGGAGACAAGACATGCGCCAGTGACGGCTTGCCGACATCGAATAGAAAGCGAGAGGCTCCGGGGAGGAAGCAGACCCTCTCGCCCGCTGCCAGCCCCCACAATCGTTGCCGACCGGAAGACAAGCAGCATTTTCAAAAATGCTCGCCGCATTCGCTGCGGCGATCGATCTCCAGGGCCACAAGCCCGCCTCCAGATGAAGGCGGACGTTGTCGTCCGCATCACCCAGGCGCCAGCAATGCCGGCCGCTGCTGGAAAGTTCGGTGATTTGCACCGCTCATTTCCGTTGACATCCTATTCATAGTAGGATTTCCTACACTCATCAAGAGGAAATTTCCTATTGGACGTAAGAAACGGAATCTGGGATGCCAGTGCCATGGACGAGTTGCGCCGCCTTATCCGGGAAGCAGTCGACGCGAAGAAGACGACCTACAAGGATCTGTCGATCGCGATTGCGAAGAACCACGCCTATATCCAGCAGTTCGTCGAGCGCGAGACGCCGCGGGAGCTGCGCGAGCGCGACGCCCGCACGATCGTCGATCTGATTCAGGGCGCCCCCGCCGCCGGCGAAGCGGCACCCAGGCGCGCGCCCGGCTTCGCGCCGCAGATCGTTCCGGGCGAACAGCTCGTCGGTCATCGCGACCTGCCGATCTTTGCGGCAGCCCAGGGCGGCGACGGCCACGTGATCGTCACTTTCGATGCGGTGGAATATGTGAAGCGCCCCTCGGTGCTCGAGGGCGTCAAGGGCGCCTACGGGATCTACCTCACCGGCAGCTCGATGATCCCGGCCTACGAGCCCGGCGACATGGCCCTCGTCCACCCGCACCTGCCGCCGGCCCGAGACAAGGACGTGGTGCTCTACCACGTGCCGCCCGCCAACGACGCCGAGGCGATCATCAAGCGGCTGGTCTCCTTCAATGACCGCGAATGGACGCTGCGGCAGTACAACCCCTTCCTGGAATTCACCGAGAGCCGGGTCGAGTGGTCCTTCTGTCACCGGGTCGTCGGCAAATACAGCGCCCGCTAAAGCCCGCAAGGAAATTCCGGAAGTATTCCTGTACATTCAACAGGATATACAGGTTCCCTGATTCAATTCGTGCGGCACCACATGGCTGGTTGCGCGCTCAACACAAGAGCGATAGGTGCCGGCTCGCCGGCGATCGCCGCGGAAAATTCGTTTCGACCAAAGGTGGCTCAATTCCGCACCAATGCGCGCCGGCCCTCACACGTATCCCGCAGGAAGCGAAGATCGCGGCGCGTTTTAGAAACGGCTGAGCAAGACTTCTCCTCATGACCGGCAAGCCCTAGCAAGGCAAGCGCCCGAAGTCCCCATACCGCCGCCAGTCGTTCCGCCTGCTGCTTCCTGCATGTCGGCACTCAGGCCGCCATCTCCTCCTCGATCTCCATCGGCAGATCGCCCGACATGAAGAGCACCGTGGCATCCTCGAACTCTCCGGTCGCAAGGTCGCCCGCGCGGCTGAAGGCGACAACACCCACCTTGGTCGCTGCCAGCCTTTCGGCTAGCCGCACCGCATGTTCAGCCCCGGTCGCCTGCACCGGATTGTCGGCAAGCAATGCCCCGCGGCTTCCCAGCGTGAAGCTCTGAACGACGAAATAGGTGATCATCCCATGCTCCTTTTCCGCCACCTGGAATGGCGGCCCCAAGGTGGCGCAATCCAACGAACAAAACAAGAACAAATAATCACCTATCGACAACTGCGCGTCGTCCCGCGCAGAAATTTCCTGCCGGCAGTGCGTTTCCTATTGACCAATAAATAGGAATTTTCCTATATTTCACCAATGACAAAACCGGAGGGACCGATGGCACCCGAAAGGGCACGCCAGCGCGCCCCTCGAACAGGCCGAGGTGAACGATGCCCGACGTGCTGATCGCGGATACCTTGACGGGTGCCACCCCTTTCCTTCGCGGGCGTGAGATCATGCTCGCCGTCATGACGCTTGGCGCCGGCTATTTCTGTGAGGAGACCGAGACCGTCGGCACCACCTACCGCACCGCCGCCGACTGGCTTCGTGTCCACGATGGCGAGCATGTCGTAAAGCTGATCCGCTTCGATCTCCAAGCCCTCCACGGCGAAGATGTGACCGAGACGGTTGCCGACGCCTGGCTCGACGGCTACGACCAGAGCCCCGAGGAAGAGCACAAGCTGCCGGCCTTCGTGCGCACCTCCGATGCCTGGGAGAGATGGTGCGCGGACTTCGGCGCCGACCGCAGCCCCTACAGCCAGGCCGTCCACGGCACCCTCAACCACCACCAGCAGTTCGGTGCGGATCTGCGATGACCATGACGCTCGACAAGTCCGCCCTGTTTGCTGCCATGGAAGCCTTCTGGGATGCCGAAGGCGGCAACGAGCGCGGCGTGGAGGCCGCGATAGCGGCCTATCTGCAGCGCCAGAACCTCACCGCCTTCAACGACATCGCCACGCGCAAGCGCGCCGCCTTGACCGCCGCAACCGCCCGGCGCGTATAAATCCTTTCAAGGGGATAGCGACGGCGCAAAATGCCCAATATTGGCAATCATTATTAATTTGCAAAAATGCTAATAAAGTAAGCGGGGAGCACAACGAGGAGAGATTCGATGCCGCGCCTTGCCCATCTGTACTTCAAGACCGCAATCATCTTCCTGATCATCGGCCTCTGTATCGGCCTGCATATGGCGATCAGCCAGGATCACGCCGCGACACCGGCGCATGCCCATACGAACCTGCTCGGCTGGGTCACGATGGCGATCTTCGGCATCTACTATGCACTCAATCCCGCCAAGGCCGAGCGCCGGCTCGCCCTGATCCAGTATTACGTCTACACGTCCGGCGTCGCCGTGCTGGTGCCCTCGCTTTATCTGATGGTTACCGGCAGGCCCGAGATCGAACCCGTCGTCGCCGCGGCCTCGATCGTCGCCTTCATCGGTGTGCTGCTGTTTGCGGTCGTCATCTTTTCGAGCAGCGAAACGGTCGCTCAACCGAGCGCGCTGCGGCCGCGATAGAGCGCATCCGGGCACCGAGCCCGCCGCGATTGGTGCAGGCAAACGCAGGAAAGGCCGGAACGCCTTTCCTGTTCCGTTTTCGGTCGTCCTACTTTGAGGTCGACTTCAGCACCCGGTGGGTCGCATTGTCGAGTGCGTGGCCGGTCTCGGCACTGTCCTCACGAATGCCGCGCGCCGTGTTACCGCAGGCCGACAGGGCAAGAAGCGACAGGCAGAGGACCACGAGCATCGTCTTCGACATCATCGTCTCCGTCAGTTTCTCCTATCGGAAATGCGGCGGAGCGCCGCAAAGTCAATCGGTCGGCTTACAACAGGAAACGACGAAGACGGCCGCAACACCTAGTGCCCGACGGCCCCGCCTTCTCGGGAATTATTTTGGCAAGCGTACCGGAATCGCCGAATCAGGCCTTCCCCCGGCTGCCTTGCGCGCGTTAGCTTCCGTACCGCGCAGTACGTTCTTTCTGGACTGCGCTTCCCCGCACCCCGAGCCATTTTGGGTGCCTGCTTGCCCCGCCCTCGTGCGGGGCTCTTTCTTTTTCGCCGGGCTTTTTAGTGCGCTTCAGTCGATCTTGAATACGGCGTCGCCGACGAAGACGATCACATACTGCCCGCCTTCGCCCTCGTGCGCCCAGCGCTGCAGCGTCTCCGCATAGGGCGGCTGCTTCCAGATTTCAGAATGGTCCGGATCGACGAGAACCGTGACCTGCGGCCCCTGGCGATAGATCATCATGCGCGAGCGCGCCGGGTCCCAGGCGTCGTCCAGGTCCGCATCCGTGCGCCAGAGACAGAGAAAGTCGCGACAGAGCTGCGGTCGCTGCGCGTAGATCCGGCATCCCTCGCCGTCCACACAATGCCGGCACCAGGCATTTGCCGGTTTCGCCAACGCGTCGATATCGGGTAGCCGGCAACACAGCGTGCAGGTGCCGCAGCCCCGCGCGGCGGGCGGAGTGAATGTCGAAGGGGTCGGATTGCTCATCGGCGAACGCTATATCACGCTGCCCTTACCGAAGGGAACGTGCCGGTGGTGTTCACGCCTTCGCATCGTGCCGAGCCAGGCGATCGGCACCCGAACCCATGGCATTGCGCGATTGCCTCACCTGCGTTCTTGATCTAAGCCCGACCCATATTATGTATGAAAAATACATATCGGAATGGGAATGAAAGACATTACCTATCCTTTCAGGGATCAATCCGACGCCGGGATGATCGCGGACCGAAACGTCTTCGATCGTCTCGCCACCTGGTATGAAACGGCCAAGGCCGAGCGTCACGAGAGGTCGGAAGGCCGCGAGGTGGAGCTGCGCTGTGTCAGTCCTCTCGGTCAGACATCGCTCTATCCCGACGACCTTCCGCTGGTTTTCCTCACGCGCAACGATGCCAGATTGATGCCGGGCTTTCTGGCGCATTACCGGTCGCTGGGCGTTACCCGCTTCATCTGCGTCGACGATGCCTCGACCGACGGTACGCGTGAATATCTGCTGGGTGAGCCCGATGTCGACCTCTGGGCGTCGGCGTTGCGCCACAGGGAAGCCCGCCACGGCCGCCTCTGTCGGGAGGCACTGTTTGCACTCTATGGCGGCGAGCGCTGGTACGTGAACGTCGATTCCGATGAATTCCTGGTCTACGACGATTGCGAGAACCGCACGCTCTGGTCGGTGATCCACGCGCTTGAAGACCTGAAGATCTCGCGGCTGCCGGCACCGATGCTGGACATGTATCCGATCGATCTCGGCGCGGCAGACGTCAACCAGCTGAAAACGCGCGCCCCCTGGGAAGTCGCCGATCATTTCGACAGCCGCGGCTATTCGCTGGCGACCACCACACGCGCCATCACCGTCAAGGGCGGCGCGCGCCACCGCGAGTTCGATTCCGACCTGGAACTGATCAAGTATCCGCTGATCTTCTGGGACGAGGACTGTCGCTTCGGCGCCGGCATCCATCAGCCGCTTCCCTTTCAGCGCAACTTTTCCTCCGTGCTCGGCGCGCTTCTCCACTTCGCGCTCTTCGCCGACTACAAGGAGATCGCCGAAGATGCCACCTCAGGCGGCCCGCATTTCGATGGCTCGGCCGCCAACTCCAGGACGCAGGACACAGGCGGCAGCACGGATCTGCTGCAGCTCTTTACCCACTCCTCGGTGAAATTCGGCGGCTCGAAGCAATTGCTGCGGCTCGGCTTCATCACCCCCGTTCCCAGGCCCACCGCCGGCGGCGAACGCTAGGGCGGCAGCCCCGGCCCGAGCCAGTCCGCATCTCCAGGGAAGAGCGCCAGTTCCCTTCGGCGCGGCAACCCTGCGGCACCAGGCAATGCACCACTTGCGGCCATGTCCCATCCCCGACGCATAATCGGCGCGATCAGTCGTCTCGCGACCGGACGGACCGTTTTTCAACCGACCCGCGAGCTTGGCCGTTGATTATTCGACCGACCGCTCCATTTACAGTTCTGAGGCACTTAACCTGAGGAGAAGCCTGCATGAATCGAAACACAGTCATCGGTATCGTGGTTGTGATCGTGCTCATCGTCCTTGGCGTCGTGTTCCTGAAACCGGGGGCCAACAAGCAAGCCACCGAGACAGCACCGGCGACGACGACGACGCAGCCCGCGAAGACCGAGCAGCCCGCAACGGCGCAGCCGCCGGCAACGACTGACCAGTCGACGACTCAGCCCTCGACCACTCAGCCGTCAACGACCCAACCGTCCACGACGACCCAACCGTCGACAACGCAGCCGTCTACGAGCCAGTAACGGCCCCAAGCCGCGACCACCCCTGCCGCACTGGCGGCCAGTGGGTGGTCGCATCGGCAGTTGAGCGACACTGCGGCGCTGCCGCGGCTCCGGATCGCCTTTTGCCAGCCATGATGGCAGCCGCCCCGGCGCAGGGCTTCATCAGGGTCGGCGAGGTTCGTATTGCCAATGAAAGCGCTTGCGCAGTTCTTTCAGGCTTTCATCCCAGGTGTCACGCTGGCAAGCCGCAATCACCCTGTTCGCATGATCCCTAAGGACAGCGAAGCTGTAGCGCGGAATTTCGATGTGTCGCGTATCCTGGCATCGGTGAGGTCTGTTGTTCGGGGTGACGACCTGAACGAAAAAGCACTCCGTCCAGAGATCTTCCTTCGTGCCGATATCCAACTGCAGCAGGAAGCACACATCATCCGGCACAGGGCGTTCGGGACCGACGTCGCCATCGAAATCGACCTCCGTGCCCCACGCCAGGTCACCGCCATAGGCCCATTTCAGGTCGAGTTCCCTAAACATCCGCTGTTGCTCGGCTGTCAGCGGTCGGGCTCAAAAACAAGAACACCAACAGCGCAGCCGGGGCGACGACGGCCCAGGCGCCGAATGCCCGGCCAAGACCGCCGGCGGCGACGGAATATCCATAGAGAAACAGGAACGCGATGCCTGCGTTGGCGACGCCGAGATCCACCAACCGCCGCAGCGTCAGAAAGACCACATGGCCGTAGCAGAAAATCAACGCGGCCTTCACAGATGTCGCCGCTTCGTCAGCCACCGCGAACGGAAAAACTGTAGCAAGCACCAAGGCGCACAGCGTCATGCCGAGCAGATAGTCCAGCCGACCGAGCGGGACGGTGGAAAACAATATGCTCCTGATCCTTGCCAATTGCACTCTTCACTCGCCCGCATTGATTGCATGATGGCGATATACTGGCCACGGCTGCAAAGCGCCATCCTCGCGACACCGCTTGCGCTCGGAAATGTCGAGGCATCGACTGCCCGCATCGGCCGGTAGATCGAACGCCGCCACGCGCATCCGCCGCGTCACCGCCCTGTTCCCTTTCGGCTCGCTGGTGCTATGAATTCGGCACCCACCCACGGAGCCCCGAATGCGCGTCGTCCTCCTTTGCTCGCTGCTGCTTCTCTCGTCCTGTATCCCCCACATCCCTGAAGAGGTTCTCGACGCAGGTTGGTGCAGGGATATGGCGGCAGCAAAGGCCAGGGCGACCGGCAAGGAGCGGGAAAACCTTGCCGCGGCGATGATTAGGCACCACTGCGCCGCCAAGCTCGCCGCCGCACATCAGCCAGCAGCACCGTCCGATCAGGGCGATCCTGGGTCCCAACGACCCAAATCGTGAAGCTTGATCGACGGCAAGAAAGAGGCCCGCTCGGGGCGGGCCTCAGTTCTGCCTCGTCCACGGATAGCCGACCGGCAGTTGCCAGAGCGAAATCTCGGCTATCGCAGGCTTCTTCACGCCTTCTTCCGCACCGATATCGCGCAGCATGCGATCGGAGAGATGGCTGAGATGGTTGAGCGTCCGCTGACGCCTCCAGGCAGCAACAAGGAAGGCGCCGACGGTTCGACGGAAGCCGAAGGTTCGAAACAGGTCGTCCATGATCGCCGGCAAGGTGCCAGCGGCGGTAAGTTGCAATTCGCGCATGATTATTCCCGCCGCTCGCAGCGGTCGGGTCCTCTAGATTATGGATGCGCGCGGACACGGAAACACATTCCGGGAACCGGTCACATCAAGTCAAAATGGAAAATACGAAAAGGCGGAACTCGGGTAGCGCTTATGCGCCGAAGTAACCCATAGAATTATGGCGTACTCGTCGTGACGGGCATGCCACTCCACCAGAGGTGAGCATCTGTACAAAATTAAGAATCATCGTACGCCTCCTCTAGTTTGAGCTCCGATTTGGCGAAAGTTACACGAGTTTACTTTTGCCGCAAGAGGACAATCGCTGACTGTCGGAATGACGAACTACCTGTTGCACGGGAGCAACAGGGATGGTTGCGACCCTTCATGGGGCAACCGACGAAAACCGCGGCCATTCGGGCTGCCGCTCTTTCGCAAGTCGATCCGGCCCGATCATCGACCTCGTCGCCAGCCCCACCGGCAATGGCTTCGACCGCCCGGTTTGCAACGAGCCTCGACCGCTCCAGCGCGGCTCAGAAATATGGCCACAATCTGTTGCCACCTGCCTGCTTGTGGTGGACACTGCACTTCAAAGGTTATTCGAGGTAGAGCGATGGACTTCGAGAAGATCGGTCGGGCCCGACTGATGATGCGACTGCCAAGACACCGGAAACAGATTTCGGAACTGAGGTTCCTGGCGCTCAACAGCCTGATGGCGGCCTATGGCGTCGCCGTGATCACGCGTGATGAGTTGAGAGAGCACGCAATGTCGGATGAACCTCTGACGGTTGCCTATGAAAGCAACTGCCAGGCGATAGAAGACAAGGTGGTGATGCTTCTCACCAATATCAGCCCACGCTTCGTCAATTGAAGCGCGCCGCCACAAACAAAATTTAATCAGCGCTTTAGGAGAAGTTTTGGTGGGTGATCACGGGCTCGAACCGTGGACCCGCTGATTAAGAGTCAGCTGCTCTACCAACTGAGCTAATCACCCATCCGCGACCGCTGCGGTGTGTCCCGCTGCTGTCGTGAGGGGGCGTATAAAGGCGTTCGGTTGGGTTGTCCAGCGCCTTTGTGAAAATCTTTTGAAAAATCTCGCGGAGCGACGAAGAGCCCTGTGGACAACGTCCCGCGTGGCTGTTCGGTGTTCTTCAGGAAGTAGCCGCGCGCCTTCTAGAGGTGCAGGCAGGAAACGAGGTGCGACGAAAGACGCGTTTGACGCGAGTTTCACGCTCGGCATACTTGCAGCGGAACGGCACAATAACGGCAGCCACAAGTGGAGAGGACATCCCTATGCGCAGCACGATCGCAATTGGCATGCTCGTCGGCGTGCTTGCCGGCATTGCTACCGAAGCGAACGCCGAAGTGCCCTTCTTCAATGCAACGTGCCCCGGCCGTATCGAGGTGCACGCGGATCGGGGTGGGCCGGTCTTCATCAACGGCAGCCAGGCGCGCCTGCGGCGATTCAGCAGTGATTACTACGAAGCAAGCCAGGGGCGAACGACGGTCTCGATCAGCGTCAACCGGGATGGCTCGCCATCGATCAGCTACACGCGCCGGGGCGCTGGCAATGGAGTCTGCCGTGTTGTCTCCGGCGGTGGCAACAATCGTCCGAGACCGGAACGCCCGCCGCAGTACGATGACACCCAGCAGCCGGATCGCGTCGACACGAGGATGATGCCGCGCTTCTGCCAGGGCGAGGCATCGGCCGCATTCGGTGTCCGTCCCAACCGGATCACCGTGAACATGGCCTTCCAGAGCGGCCGGTACTATTGGGTGCAGGGCAACTACGACAGCGGCGGCGGCAGGGCGCAGTTTTTCAACTGCCGCTTCGACCTGCGCGGCCGGTTCATCGACGTGCGCTGATCGGGAGGGCGGGTAAAGCGAATGCAACGGAACTCAGAGCCAGAGTCGTCCGCCGGGAGATCGAAGCGGCTGTGGGTTTCTCATCGCGTGACGCAATTACCCTCTTGAGTGTCGTCCGGTCGTGCGCTAAAGCGACGCCATGGATGGGTGATTAGCTCAGTTGGTAGAGCAGCTGACTCTTAATCAGCGGGTCCACGGTTCGAGCCCGTGATCACCCACCAAAACTCCTAAAGCGCTGATTTCTTTAATTTTCTCAAAGAATCTTCATATTGTCGGTTACCGGTGATTGAGACTGGTTGCGAATCTCGTTCGGTGCTGGCGACCAATGGTAGCGCGCAGTCGGCGGGGATCATTCGTGAACGCTGGTAATCTCGGCAACCGCATCTTCGGGCTCGTCCGCCGGAACAAGATCACGACCGCGATCCTGTTGGGGGTTGGCCTGCTCCTGCTGCCCAATCGTGACGCTGTGGAGATTTCACTCCCGAACAGTCAGGCCACGGTGCGTGTAGGCCGGGACGGTGATGACTATTACGTCAGCGTCAAAACGCCCTTCGGCGCCTTCGACAAATGGATGTGGGAAGATTGGGGGCCTGCCCAACGGACGGGCCTGTACTTGACCTCCGAAGGTTGGATTGCCGCATTGGGCGCCGGCGGTGTTGCCACATTCATCGCCGTTCCCGAAGGCAGAGAACCAACCGAAGTCGACAGTGTCGAGGCGAAGCGCACCGACTCGTCCAAGTGGCGCTACCTGGGCGCCGTCGATCGTGACTATGGCACGCGCAGCCTGCGCTTTTTCGGCCCAAGCGATCAGCCTGAATGCTTCGACACGCTCGGCGCGGGCGAAAGCCCGTACAGGTCCCTGGCGCAGTGGGAGACGGCCTGCGACTGCGTTCAGCGTGCGGCGATGTCGGAAGAGGTCTGCAACATGAGTTCAATCCCCGACTCAAGCCCGTGACCAAGCCCCAAAGATCGCGATTGAAGCAAAGACTTCAAGTTGTGCGGGAGCTTCAAACGTAGAGTTCGCCGGCTGCGATCTTCACCGCGTGACCGCCGATGCGGGCATTGCTGATCTCTCCGCCTGCAATATCCAGATGCAGGTGGATGAAGGACGGGCGCCCCATTTCCACCCCCTGCTCGACGAGCACCGGATGATGGCCGTCCACGAACTGGTCGAAAAAATGGATGGCGCCGGAAAGGGCTGCCACGGCCGAGCCGGTCGCCGGATCCTCGAGGTTGCCGGCACCGGGGCCGAACTTGCGGGCATGGAAGCGCGCCGTATGGTTCACACCGCCGCGGCAATAGACATAGGCCGAAGCCAGCCGCCCCTCCGCCATCGGCGTCAATTGCTCCCAGCGCAAAGAATCGAACTCGATCGTGGAAACCGCCGCGACGTCGTGCACCGGCACCATGACGAAGGGCGCACCGGCGCTCCAGAACGAAGGCACGTGGTTCTCGAAGCCGATCTGCGAAAGCTTCAGGCTCAGCGCATCGGCGATCGCCTGCCGGTCGAAGCGGGCATCGATGCGGGCCGATTTGCGCGGCAGGTCGAATTCGGCAAAGCTCGCCGTCCCGGGCTTGAGGCGGACGGCGCAGCGCACCGGCCCCACTTTCTCCTCCAGCACCTGCACGAGGTCGATCCCCTCCTCGGTCGCGCCGTGCTGGGCCTCGGCAATTGCGATGGCCGCACCGACCGTCGGATGTCCGGCAAAGGGCAGTTCCTGGCTGGGGGTAAAGATCCGCAGCTTGGCCGTATGCGCCGCGCCGCCGGGCCTGCGGATGAACACGGTCTCCGACAGGTTGAATTCCTGCGCGATCGCCTGCATCGCCTCGTCGTCCAGCCAATCGGCGCCGAAGACCACAGCCAGTGGATTGCCTTCGAGTTGCCTGTCGGTAAAGACGTCGTAGATCGCGTAGCTCAGCGCCATTCATGTCCCCTTGCGAATATGCCCCAAACTTTGCAGCGTCGGGACGCGTGCGGCAAGGCTTAAAAGCACCGGTACACAACTCGGCACGGATCACGATTTCTTTAGTTGCGGTTCCGTCGGCGCACACCTTGCCGGCGCAGCAGAGCGCGCGCTTGAAGCTGGACGGCACGCATCCACCTCTCGCCGCCGCTCGGACGGCAGGCGCCATAGCCTCACGAAATCAAACCATTAGACCGCCCGGCTGACTCAAAATCAGAGCGGGCCATTTCGCTTAAGCAGCCAGTCGAGAATGGGCGGAATGAACGGCGGATAGTTGTACGCCCCCGGATCCGGGCCGAAAATCGCGATCGCCTCGTCGATCTCGGGCTCCGGATCGACGGCAATATGTGCCGCGACGCGGGCGACCAGGGCTGCTGCCTTTTCCGGATAGCGGTAGACACGGATGACGGTCACGGCGCGGTCCATGTGCAACAGGTGATAGCCGGGTTCGGCGCTTGCCAACGCCAGATCGATGCCGGTCTCCTCAAGCGCCTCGCGGCGGATGTTGCCGTCGATGTCGCAGCGGCCATCGACGACGTCCTCGGGCTCCAGCGAACCGGAGGGGCTGTAGACGCGGGCCGGATTGGCGGTGTGCGATCCCATGCGCACCAGGATCAGCGCTCCGTCGGATGAAAGGATCGCCGGCATGGCGAAGAGATGGAAGGCGCCCTCCATCCGCGTCTTCCGCCACCAGAGAAAGGTCGAATAGGGCACCACATGCCCCTCGCCTTTCACGCGCCCGTCCTTGATGCGCAGCGCCCGCTGCAGCACCATGCGGCCGTCGAAGAGATGCGGGTTGGCAGCGATCTCGCGTTGCCAGTTTTCCTGTGCGCGGCCAACTTCCTCCAGGTGAAACGGATGCACCGCGCCGTTGACGCGGATCTCGACGTCGTCGATCGGAATGATGGCGCCTTCGGCCGGCCACGCCGCCGTGTTGCTCTCAATTGTGCTCATGATCACACGTCCAGGGTGATGGCCACGGGGCAATGGTCCGACGCCTTTGGTCGGTCCCAGCCGGTGCGCGGATAACGCTCCACTTCAAGCCCCGGCGGAAAGATGGTGCGGAAAGGCTGGCCGCCGCGAATGACCTCGGGCACCTGGGCGTGGTTACGCTTGGCAAGTGCCGGCGACAGCCAGATATAGTCGAGCTGGCAGAGGTGCCGCTCCTGCGGCCCGCGGCTGTGAAACAGCGTCCAGCGGTCCATCACCGGCCGGCGCAACATCGGGTTTTCGGCAAAGCCATCGTGGCTGAACACGTCGAGCGAACTCGTGTCCTCCTCATGCGGCACGAACTGGTAGCCGTTGCGCCGGTCGCCGAGAATGTTGACCTTCTCCTGGTAGTCGTTCATATCGCCGCAGATCGCGAACATCTTGTCGGCGGTGCGTCCGCGCCCGAAGCGGCTTTCGATGATGTGGCGCACGGCGCTGGCCTCCGCCACGCGCAGCGGCATTGTCGCCTGCCGGCCATCAAGCCCTTCGCGCGCCGGCCCCATCGATTTGAAGTGCACGACATAAAGTGTCAGCGGCCGCCCGCCGATCCTTAGGTCCAGCTCCAGGCAGTCGCGCTTGAAGATCCGGTCAGCCGGGCGATTGGTGAGCGCGATCTGGTCGTTGAAGAGATCGAGATCCTCATAGGTCAGGCCCGCATGGCTCTTCACATCCAGGCACTCGATCGGCTGGCCGTCGCGCGTCTCCTCGCGCATCAGCACGGCAACATCGATGCCGCGCGAATCATTGCCCTCGATCAGGTACTTCTGGCGATAGCCGCTGCCGACCATGCGGAAGAGATAGTTGTATTCGAAGGCCTGCAGCGAGGCCATGTTGTCGGCTTCCTGCAGGCACAGGATATCGGCATCGCAATCGGCAATCGCCAGCGCCGACATCTGCCGCGTATCGTCCGTATGCGCGATGGTGCGCGCTTCTTCCAGGCGCTGGTACTCGGCCTCGGACTTCACGTCGAAAAGCCTGAGCACGCGATCCTGCTTCAGTTGGTTGCGAAAGCCGGAAAAATCGAAGCGGCTCAAAAGGTTTTCGATATTGAAGGTGGCAAGGCGAAGCGACATTTATCAATTCCGTGGCATGAAATGCCGGGAGCTTAAAGCAATTCCAAGAAAAGTGCGAAGCGGTTTTCCGTCCGGGAGTTCGGCCATTACAAAGCGTTAGGTCAATTCACCGTTGGTGGGCCGGGCACCGCTCCCGGCATCAAGCCGCAAATACCGGGCCTGATGTCGTTGCCGGCCTCTCATGTCGCGGCAAGTGCGATTTCCGGCGATCGCCTTTACGTTCCTGCGCCCGCGACATGATCCATGTCATTCAAACCATGAACCAATGTGCTCAAATGGCGTTGGTACATAGCCCCCGCGCCCATGGAGGAAGGTTTGAATACGGAAATCGAACTCAAGCTCGCGCTCTCTGCCGAGGATCTTGCCCGCTTCGCCGCGTCCGGTCTCCTGGGTGAGCCGGCGCGCGTCGAAGAGCAACGGTCCGTCTATTTCGATACCAGCGCCCGTGACCTTCACCAGGCGGGCTTCACCCTGCGCATCCGCACGGTCGGCGCCGCCCGCATCCAGACAATCAAGGCGACCGGCCCGGGTGCATCGATTTTTGCCCGACCGGAGTGGGAACAGCCGCTTTCCGCAGACGAGCCCGTCGTCGACCGCACCACTCCGCTTGCCGCCGTCTTCGATCTGACGCCCGACGATCTGGAGCCGCAGTTCACCGTCGAGGTCGAGCGCAGCACCTGGGAGGTGGACCAGGACGGCACGCGGATCGAAGTCGTGCTCGACCGCGGCATGATCACCTCAGGCAGCCGCCAGACCGCCGTCGGCGAAGTCGAGCTCGAGCTGAAGGACGGCGACCCGAAGGCGCTCTTCACCCTTGCCCGCCGCATCGAGGCGATCGTTCCCATCCGCTTCGGCGTCATGTCGAAGGCCGAGCGCGGCTTCCGGTTGATCGATGCCGAACAGATCGTCTTCAAGGCCGAGCCGGTCGAACTCGACCGCGAGATGTACGTGGCGAAGAGCTTCCGCACCATCGCGCTTGCCTGTCTCCGGCACTACCGGCTGAACGAGGACGTGCTGCGCGTGCGGCGAAACCCGGAGGCGCTGCACCAGGCCCGGGTCTCCCTTCGCCGCCTGCGTTCGGCCATCTCGCTCTACCGCGACATCCTTGGCGACGCGGAGAGCGAGCGCCTCAAGGGCGAGCTGAAATGGTTGGCCGGCGTGCTCGGCAGAGCCCGCGACGTCGACGTTCTCCTGACGCGCCAGCCGGAGCCGGAACTGCGCGAGCGCTTGAAGTCGGCCCGCAGCGCCCGCTACGCGGACGTCTTCGAGGCGCTGGATGGGGCGCGCGGCCGCGCCCTCCTGCTCGATCTCCATGAGTGGCTGCACTGCGGCGGCTATCTGTCGGTCGCTCCCGCCGAGCTTCGCGAAAAGCCGGTGGTCGATTTTGCCGAAGCCGTTCTCGACCGCGCACGCCGTAAGCTCAAGAAACACGGCCGCGCGCTGGCCAAGGTCAGCGACGAGCAGCGGCACGAGGCCCGCAAGGATGCAAAGAAGCTGCGCTATGCCGCCGAGTTCTTCGCCACGCTCTTTGACGACAAGCGCGGCGCCAGGCGCCACGGGCGCTTCATCGATGCCATGACCGGCCTGCAGGACCGGCTCGGCACGCTGAACGACCTCGTTTCCGGCCCGCAGGTGCTCGACGAGATCGGCCTGGAAGGTCACCCGGATGCCGAAACGCTGGTCCTGCACACCGACAAGGACAAGCTGATCGATCACGCGCAGAACGCCCTCGACGACGTGATCGACGCCAAGCGCTTCTGGCGCTGACCGGCGCTCGGCCGATCAACGCCCTCAAACCATCAATGTCCTTCGGGAAAGAGAAATGTGATGCCGGCCCGAACGCCCCAGCCGTTCGGGCCGCTGTCGGGCGATGCCGCCAGGTCAGGACGCCTGCACCTTCATCGCCCGGTCGATCCGCGCCGCCAGTTCGTCGCTCACCGGCACCATCGGCAGGCGCATTTCCGGGCTGTCGATCAGACCGGCGCGCCAGAGCCAATGCTTGATTGGCCCCGGGCTCGGTTCGGCAAAGAGCAGCCGCGGCAGATCGGCGAGACGCTGCCAGTCGGCAAGCGCGCCCGGCTGATCGCCTGAAATCAATCTGTTGCGAATGGCGGCAAATGCGGCGGTATGCACATGGGCGGACGCCGTGATCCCGCCTTCCGCCCCTTGGGTGAGCGCCGTGTAGAACAGTGGATCTTCCCCGGTCAGCACCGCAAAATCCTGCGGCTTGTGGCGCAGCAGATCGAAGGATTGCGCCGCGTCGGCCGAACAATCCTTGACCCCGACGATGTTTCTCCGCTCCGCAAGCTGCAGCATCGTTTCGTTGCCGAGGTTGACGCCGGTCCGATAGGGAATGTTGTAGATCAGGATCGGCCGGTCCGTGGCATCGGCAAGCGCCGAGAAATGCGCAAACAGTCCGCGCTGCGACGGTCTTGTATAATAGGGGCAGGCGATCAGATAGCCGTCGACATCCCACGCCTCGGTGCGCGCAAGCGCCTTCACAGTCTTGCGCGTATCGCTGCCGGAGAGCCCGAAATAGACCGGAATGCGCCTGCCCGCAGCGCTGAGCGTCTCATTCGTCACCGAAACCAGCCGCTCGCATTCGCCCTCGTCGAGCGCCATGCCCTCGCCGGTGGTGGCGCCAAGGATGAAACCGTCGATCGGCTCTGCGGCGTAGTGCGTAACCAGCCGACGGAGCGAGCGCTCATCGAGTTCGCCATCGCGAAACGGCGTGATCAGCGGCAGCCAGAGGCCACCCGGTGCCGGCGGTCGTGTTGAACCTGTGCCTTCCATGAAATTCCATCTCCTTCAAAAACCGGAGACGGAGAGCGCAAGCGAAAGCCCCGTCCGAACCGGCGGGGTCGATCTGATCCTTGTGCTTGCTATGCTCTGCGCGCAACGACCGACAGCCCCGAAAGCGGGGCTTTTTTCATAGTCGTCAGTTTTGCGAGGCGGCAGGACATGGCGAGGAAAGTCGAACAGTCCCCGCCCGTTGTCAAGTCGCGACCGAAGGCTTCGGTCCGACTGGCGATAGCTCCTGCGTCAACGTACGCAGTGCCGCATGTGCGCAGCACGCCACGAAATGCCACGGAGATATCATGCCCGCTCAGTTCGGGCATGAGCCAGAGCTCAGTCCGGACATTCCGCACCCGTCTCCACCCAGGCGGCGATCAGTGCGGCGAGCTCCGGTTGCGAGCCGGGCGGAGCGCTGCGGCCCTCGCCCGGATGCCAGGCCCAGCCGACCAGGTGATCCTCGCCCATGTGTTTGACGAGATCGGCATGGGAGCGGTTGCCGTTGCGCTCCGTATCCTTCACCTGCTCGCAGATTTCGCGAACGCTCAGGCCCTGCCACGCCATGCTTTCGGGTGCCAGCTGCCAATGGGCGTTGCCGGGTATGGATTTGAGGCGGCTGCCGACGATCTGGCGATTCTCCGCGCCATGGCAGGTGCTGCAGGCAAGGCCAGCCGGCCCCATCGAGCTATCGGCGGCGATCATCAGCGGCACATGCGGGTGCATGTCCTCGCCCTGTGTAGGGCTGCGTGTTGCCGGGTGGCAGTTGATACAGCGCGGATGCGTCAGCACCCGGCTCGCCTCGGCGAAGATTGCCTTCGAGCGCGCGCTGGCATCGGCAATCGAAGAGAACTCGGCGACCGGCTTCAACGCACCGCCACCGGGTGTTTCGGCGTAACCGCTGATCGGATCAAAGGCAGCAATAAGACCGCCGACGGCCAGAGCGGCGGCAAGCGGAAGCGCAAGTGTTCGCCTGAACATGGTCACACCCTCCGCAGATCGGCCTGGTTTATCGGCAGCGTTCTCAACCGCTTGCCCGTCGCCATGTAGATCGCGTTGAGAAGCGCCGGCGCCACACCCGGCGTTCCGGCCTCCCCTATGCCACCCGGCGCTTCCGAACTCGGCACGATATGCACCTCGATCGATGGCGTCTCGTGGATGCGCAGGACCGGCGCATCGTCGAAATTGCCCTCGACCACGGCGCCGTTTTCGACCGTGATGCGGCCGTAGAGCGCAGCACTCAATCCATAGACGACGCCGCTCTGGATCTGCGCCTCCACCGTGTCCGGGTTGATGACCTGGCCGCAATCGACGGCGCAGACGATCCGGTCCGTCTTCAGTTGGCCGTCCTCACCAAGGCTGACTTCGGCGATCATGGCGGCGAAACTGCCGAAATCCTCGGCAATCGCAATGCCCCGCCCCTTGCCTTTCGCAAGCGCCGCGGACCAGCCTGCTTTTTCGGCCGCGAGGTTGAGCGCGGCGAGAAGCCTGGGCTTGTGCTGCAGCAGCCGCGTTCGATATTCGAGCGGATCGATGCCGGCCACCTCAGCCAGTTCGTCGATGCCGCACTCGACCGGCGGCACGTTGCGCGTCGCTCCGACGCCGCGCCAGTTGCCGGTCAGCATGCCGTCGGGCGCCTCGTGGCGCGCAAAATCGGTCTGCTTGTTCGGGATCGAATACGGTGATTCCGCCCCGCCCATCTGGTCGAGGTCCACCCCGCCCTTGGTGAAGGCCGGCAGCCAGCGCGCCATCACAGAGGGACCAATGACCCGGTGCCGCCAGGAGACAGGCATGCCGTCGGGTCCGAGTGTCGCGGTGACCTTGCTGTAGTTGAGGTAGCGATAGCAGTCGTGGCGGATATCCTCCTCGCGGCTCCAGGTCACCTTGACCGGACCATTCACCTGTTTGGCGACCTTCGTCGCCAGGATCACGCCGTCGACATCGAGCCGCCGTCCGAAGCCGCCGCCGAGCAGGTGGTTGTGCACGACGACCTTTTCGACCGGCAGGCCGGTGACATCGGCCGCCGCCTGTCTTGCCCGGCTCATGATCTGCGTTCCAACCCACACGTCGCAACCATCCGGCCTCACATGCACCGTGCAATTCATCGGCTCCATGGCGGAATGGGTCAGGATCGGCATGCGGTAGACGAATTCATGCACCGGCCCATGCTCTGCCTCGGCCTTGGCGACATCGCCTTCATGCAGATGCGGCAGGGCCTTGCCGTCGATCGCCGCATCCATGCGGCGCTCGAGCTCGGCCTGCGAAACTCCGGCACTCGGCCCCGGATCCCACTCGATCGAAAGGGCTGCGAGGCCCTTTCGCGCCGCGCCGGTATTGTTGGCAACAACCGCGACGGCCTCCTCGATCCGCACCACCTGGGAGACGCCCTTGACCGCCATGGCTTGGGCCTCGTCGACCGCGCGCAGCTTGCCGTTGAAGTGCGGACAGATCGCGATCGCCGCGTAGGGCACACCTTGCGGCCGGGCGTCGATACCGAATTTCGCCGTGCCGTTGACCTTTTCCGGGCTGTCGAGGCGGCGCACCGGCTTGCCGATCACCCGGTAGCTGGATGCTGGCTTCAGCGGCACCTCCTGTGGAACGGCCTACGATGCCGCGGCCGCGATCAGGCTGCCGTAGGCCGCGCGCCGGCTGCCGGTAGTCTCGACCACATGGCCCGCCTCCGCCTTGCAGGCGTCGGGCGAAACGCCCCAATCGCGCGCCGCAGCGCCAACCAGCATGATGCGGGCCGTGGCACCCGCCTTGCGCATCTGCTCGTAGATGCCACGGATGGCGAGCGAGCCGCCGGTGATCTGGTCGCCGAGCAGCGGATTGGCATATTGCTTTGGATCGGCGGGCGCATGTTCCAGCACCACCTGATCGAGGTCGACCTCCAGCTCTTCGGCGAGCATCATCGCGACCGCGGTGTAGATGCCCTGCCCCATTTCCACGGAGGGCATGACGAAGGTGATCTTGCCTTCGGGCGGAATGCGGATGAAGGCATTCGGCGCGAACGGTTCGGTTGCGGCGGCGGCCGTGGGCGGCCTGAGGCCGACCATCAGCCCCGCCCCTGTCAGCGTTGCGCCGATCAGAAGCTGGCGGCGGGATACGGCAAAGTCGGCCCTGTCGAAAATGGACATCGCATCACCCCTTTGCTGCCAGCTTGATGGCGGCGCGAATGCGCGGATAGGTGCCGCAACGACAGATGTTTCCGGCCATCACTGCATCGATGTCGGCGTCCGTCGGCTGCGAATTGGCAGCAATGAGCGCGGCCGCGGACATGATTTGCCCGGACTGACAGTAGCCGCACTGCACCCGATCTCAGAGGAGATTGGTCTCGACGTCGATGTTGCCGCGAACTGCCTTCGAGTACGGGCAGATGTCGTGGGCGGCGTGGATAATTTCTTCGGCGACGTCGCGGTCGAGGCCTTCCAGGCGGACATTCAGGCGTGCGCGCAGAAAGTAGGACCCGTCGTTGACGTTGAGATCGATCTCGGTGTCAACCTCCGGACCGGCCGGGAGCTTCACCTTGCGCTGCAGCGCAGCAAGCTCGATCGCGCCGATGTAGCAGGCCGACCAGGCGGCGCCGAACAGGTTTTCCGCGGCCGGATGCGGCTGCGACAGCTTCAGTTCCAAGATACCGTCTTGGCTCACGGTGCCGCCGTCGCGGCCGCCGGTGTTGTGGGTCTTGCCGGTGAAAAGGAGCTTCTCGGTCATGTCATTTTCCTCTCTGTTTGATATTTAAAGCGTATCCGCTTCAATCGGATGCGATGTATATAGATGAAGCCGAACATCCCGTCAACACCATTGCGATTTAATCGGATACGATTTATATTAAGTCCAGATACGAAAGAGAAAAAAAGGACACCCCAATGCCCGGCTCCAAGACAACGAAAGGCCCGCAGACCACGTCTGCCAAGGGCGGCAGGAAGCTCTCCAACTTCCTCTGCTTCGCGATCTATTCCGCAAACCTCGCCTTCGGCCGCGCCTACAAGCCTCTGCTCGACAAGCTGGGGCTGACCTATACCCAATACGTGACCCTGGTGGCGCTCTCGGAAGAGGACGGCCAGACGGTCAGCATGCTCGGCGAAAAGCTCTTCCTGGAATCGAATACGCTGACGCCGATCCTGAAGAAGCTCGAGGCCGACGGCTACCTGCAGCGTCGGCGCGATCCCGCGGATGAGCGGCAGGTGCGCCTCACCCTGACGCCCGCCGGCCAGGCGCTCGTGGATGCCGACCCTGGCGCGGCACTGACCGACGCGATTGGCCTCGGCGACGACTTTGCAACAGTGCAGCTGTCTGTCGCCAAGCTGCGTGACAACCTGCTCGACGCCACGCAGCCGGGTTCACGGAAAGAATAGAGGGAATGATGGCGGCGGCCGGGATGCGTGAGCGCGTCCCGCAATGTCGCTCTTGTTCGTCGGGCTAAGCGCTAAGACGCTTGCGCGGATCCATCATCTCCGCCGCCTTGGCATAGCCGCCATCCATGCCATCGAGAAAATGCAGATGCGCATCGGGCCGGGCCGATGGCACCAGGCAGGTCATCAGCGCGTGGCTTTGCCGGTGCAGCCCGAAGATGACCTCGCCCCGTGCCCGCGCGGCAACCAGGATCGCTTCGGCCCGGTCGATCTGCTCGACCGCGCAATCGACCGTGAGACGCAGGCCGTCATCATATTTGCGGAAGTCCGAATTGGCGGCAACGCCCGCCCAGCGCTCGGGCGCAACCCGCACGCGCTCGTCCTTCGGCACGCCCATTACGCTCGGCAGCGGATGCGACTGCCGCGGCCCTTCGTCGAAAACGGCGATGACATCTCTGGCGAGAGCCGCGAAACGCTCGGGCGTCACGCGGTCGGTGGGCTCGACGAGCAGTGACAGGATCTGGCCCTGCCGGCTCGCAAACGGCCGCCATTCGCAGGCAAGCCCCGTGAGATCGGGCTCGCCGCCATCCATCTCCGGCTGCAGCCGATAATGCCCGTTCTTCAGCTGCTGCTCCGCCCATTTGAGCCCGCCGCCGGCAAACATCGCGTAAGTGGCGACGTCCGAAGCGGCGTAGCGGGCGATCCGCACGTCCTGCCCGCCGGCACGGATCTCCTGAACCGTCAGCAGGCCGATACGAAGATCCAGACCAAACCGATCCTTCACGAAGGCCGCAACCTGCCGCAGCGCCGTGGCCGCGGTCGCAGCCCCCTCCGGCGGCAGGGCAAAGGCCGCGCCATCGCCGCGAAAGACGAAGGGAAAATCGAAGTCGCCCCAGGCATTGCCGATGGCGGCAATCGCCGAGGCGCCGGTGTAATTGACGTCCTCATAGCGCCCCGCCCGGATCGCCCCGGTCGAATTCACCACATCGGTGATCCCGATCAGCCAGTCGCCGGGCAGCGGCTCATAGACCTTGGGATCGAGCACGTGCGTAAACTCGCGATAGGCCTGAGCGTGTTGAGCGTCGCTGCTGTGCATGCGCTTCTTCCTTGCCGACGGCGCCTGGAGCGGCCCGGTGTCGTTGTCCATCCACGGCCATGCCGCAACATTAAATCGGATGCGATATAAATGCCGATGCGCATCAATGTCAATAGGAAGCAATTAAATCGTATGCGATGATAATAGGCACACGTCTCCCTCCGATGGCCACGGCCGCCGGGAACGGCGCAGCCCGGATGGGAACCACTCTCAACCGTTTTCGGAAATCGCTTTCAGGCGATCGCGGTGATTTCGAGTTCCTGATCGCCGACGCTCATGACGTCACCGACCGCCTTGCCCATGAGGATCCGGGCGACCGGCGAGACATAGGAGATCGACCCGGCCTTCGGATCCGCCTCGTCCTCGCCGACGATCCGGTACTTTTGCACCCGCCCGTCGTCACGGCTGAAGGTGACCGTGCTGCCGAAGGCGACGACCTCGGTCGAAACCGGTTCCGGCATCAGCTGGGCGGTGCGCAGCCGTTCGGTGAGATAGCGCGCGTCGCGCAAGGGGCCTGCCTGCTGCCGGCGCTTCTCGTTCACGTCGTCGATCGTGGCCGCCGCCTCATAGGCGACCCGTGCCTCCTGCATCTGCGCCTCCAGCGCCTTCAGCCCGGCCTCCGTCACCAGGTTCGGATGCGGCGAAATCGGACGATCCGGCAACAGTGTCTCGGCGGCGGTTTCGGCACTCTCTTCCTTGGTGAAGGCAACGCTCAATCTCTGGAACTCCGTAGCGGTATGGCTCGATGCAACTCGGCGGCAGGTGCAATATCGCTCCGTTCCCCGCCGAGCAACACTATAGCCATTTCCGCCTGATCCGTGCGAGAAGAAAGGCGCTCACGCCCCCTTTCGCTTGCCCCAGGCGCTCAAGCCATTGGTTTTCCAAGCGTCCAGAATTCGCGAACCCGAACCCACCAGACGAGACTTTCCGGCCCAAGCCATCGCACAAAGTCGTCAGGTCTGGTCTCGCGGTGAAGGTTTGCGTTCTGCAAATCCTCGAGAAGCCCCATCGTTGCCGCCTCCCTGACATAGCCGTCGCCGTTGGTGTGCCAGCGTTCGACCACATCGAAAACGGCCCCGAACCGGCGCGTGTCACCGGCCTCCAGTTTCCTGACCAGGTGGCGGGCCAGCTCCGCCAAAGCCAGGTAAAGCGGCGGATGGTCGTCGTCACGGTATTCTTCCTGGAACGCCGCCCAGGGTTCGCCAAAGGACGGGTCGGCCCGCAGAAGCGGCTCAAACATGTTCGATCGGTCGAACCCGAACGAAGGTGCGTCGGTACTTTCCTTTGGCATCGCTTCGTCCTGCCCGTGTTGAGCGCCTGGCGCAAGCCGCGCTCCCGATGGGAATTGCACAGTCCCGGTGCGGCCGTGATCCGTGTCTGCCACCCGCCGAGCCGGTATCCGATTCCCCGCACAACACAAGAGAATCGCCTATAGCGCGAAGGCGACGATCCATGCGACAACCCGGAGTATGGAATGAAAGCGGCCGGACTTTGCGTTCCGGCCTGGGTCATGCAGGGAGAAAAATCGTTGGCCGAGCCGTTTGTCGTCTATGGAGCATCAGGCTCCGGATCCGTTCCGATCGAGGCAACCCTTCGCCTTCTCGACCTGCCCTATCGCGTGGAAGAACATGCCCCCTGGGCGGGAAAAGAGGAAGCAAGCCGGCTCGCCCGCATCAATCCCCTGGCGCAGGTTCCCGCCCTCGTGCTGCCGACGGGAGAGCTGATGACGGAAAGTGCGGCGATCCTGATATGGCTGGCCGATACCCATCCCGACGGACGGCTCGCGCCGGCGCCGACAGACCCGGCGCGAGCGGAATTCCTGCGGTGGATGACCTTCGTATCCTCGGCCATCTATGCCCTCTACTGGATCGCCGACAATCCCTCGCGCATCATCGAAAAGACCGAGGACCACGCGGCCGTGAAAGCGCGCATCTTCGACCGGGTCGCCCATTGCTGGGAGCGGATGGGTGCACAGTTGCGCCCGGGCAGATACCTGCTCGGCGAGGAACTGTCGGTGCTCGACCTCTATGTGGCCACCGCCTCGCGCTGGTCGCCCGGCCGGCGTCGCTTCTATCAGGTCGCGCCCGCGCTCGCAGAACCGATCCGCCGCGTCGACGCCGATCCCAGGCTTTCGGCCCTGTGGGCGGAACGCTTTCCGTTTACGGAGGGCTGGGAGCGCTGAGCCTCTCGGAGACGTCAGGCCGGTCAACAAAACCGCCGGCATTCCGTTGGACCTGCCGCCCCCGTCTGCACAACGAAGTCGCATCCAATGACCGACGAAGCCCCCGCGCCGCTCCTGACTGAAGACGATCTGCGCCACATCACCCGCTGGGCGATCCTCTGCGCCGAACGCGCGCTTCCGCTCTTCGAGGCGGCGGTGCCGGGCGACAGTCGCCCGCGCGAGGCGATTGCCGCGGCCCTCGCCTTTGCTGAAGGGGGCCCGCGCACCGCGACCTTGCGCAAGGCGGCCTGGAGCGCCCAAGCGGCGGCGCGCGCGGTTGACGATCCCGCCGCCAAGGCGGCCGCGCGCGCGGCGATTGGCGCTGCCGGTGCGCCCTACACCCA
Organism: Ensifer sp. SSB1; assembly: GCF_016652895.1. Taxonomy (NCBI): domain Bacteria; kingdom Pseudomonadati; phylum Pseudomonadota; class Alphaproteobacteria; order Hyphomicrobiales; family Rhizobiaceae; genus Ensifer; species Ensifer sp. SSB1. The sequence goes on along the minus strand of NZ_JAEPRP010000081.1, from coordinate 4,421 downwards.
CCCGATCGAAACGCCGCACCAGATCAACCACATCCTCGGCCCCGCCGCCTATGCCATCCAGGCGCTCTCGCTCGGCGCGGAAGACCAAGCCTTCAGCATGGAGACCGAGCTGCGCTCCGCGATCGCTGCCGCATCGCAGGACATCCGGCGCATCATCGGCAAGATGCCGGGGCGCAAGCCCAGCAAAGGCGCCTTTCACACGCTGCTCTACCGGCTCGATACTGCCCTGCGCCCCCTGACCAGGCCCAGAGCCCAGAGCCCAGAGACCAGAGACCAGAGCCAAGCGCGAGATCACACCGAGGCGTGCGCCCGCGCCTTGCCCGCTTCCTCGCTGATCCAGGCGATCACCGTTTGCAACTGCGGGGATTTGCGGTAGCGCGGCCAGACCAGATAGAAATCCGAGGGCCCGGACATCGACCCCGCGAAAATACGGATGAGCCGGCCTTCGGCGATGTCCTGCGCCACGAAATCGCCATTGGCGAGCACGATGCCCTGCCCGGCGATCGCCGCCTCGATCGCATGCGAGGTCTGGTTGAAGCTGATGCCCTTGAACGAGGCCTGCCGGCTGCCGCCGAAATGCCGCTCGATGAACTCCGGCCAGAAATTATGCGCATCGTGCAGCAGCGTGTAGCCGGCAAGCTCGTCCGCGGTCGCGGGCACCGGCCGGCCGGCCATCAGCATCGGGCTGCAGACCGCAACGATCTCCTGCTCGAAGAGCAGTTCCACCGCGAGCCCCGGCCCAAAGGGCGGCCGCCCGTAGCGCACCGCCAGGTCCACGCCATCGGCCTGGAAATTCGACATGCGATCGGTCGCAAGAATATGCAGGTCGAGATCGGGATGGCGTGCGGTAAAATCCGGCAGGCGCGGGATCAGCCATTTCGAGGCAAAGGATGGCGTGGTGCTGATCGTCAGCCGCACCGGCTGCGGCTTCAGCCCATCGGTCGCCCGCGCGATGATGTCGAGTGCCCGCCGGACATCGGCGATATAGGCCCGTCCCTCGCCCGTCAGCGCCAGCATGCGCGGCAGCCGTTCGAAGAGCTTGACGCCGAGCTCGGCCTCCAGTCCGCGGATTTGCTGGGCGACCGCCCCTTGCGTGACGCCCAGCTCCTCGGCCGCAAGCCGAAAGTTCAGATGGCGTGCCGCCACCTCGAACACTTTCAGCCCATTCAACGAGGGCAGCTTTCCCGGTGCGTCACTCATCCGATAGTTTTTCTACTGCCACTTGAAAGCGAAACTTTCTCGTCGTCGCATGAAGGAGATGGTATTTCAATCACGAGAGCCGCAAAATCCGGCATCATCCTGAATGCGACGAGGAGAATGGACACATGGCAGTAGAAAAAGTAGCCGTTATCACCGCCGGCGGCAGCGGCATGGGGGCAGAGAGCGCAAAGCGTCTTGCCGCCGATGGCTTCAAGGTCGCGATCCTCTCTTCCTCGGGCAAGGGCGAGGCCCTGGCCGCTGAACTCGGCGGCATCGGCGTCACCGGTTCCAACCAGTCGAACGACGACCTCAAGCGCCTGGTTGACCTGACCATGGAAAAATGGGGCCGGATCGACGTGCTGGTCAACAGCGCCGGCCACGGCCCGCGCGCCCAGATCCTCGAAATCACCGACGAGCAGTGGCACACCGGCCTCGACGTCTACCTGATGAACGTCATCCGCCCGGTCCGCCTCGTGGCGCCGATCATGCAGAAGCAGAAGGCCGGCTCGATCGTCAACATCTCCACCGCCTGGGCCTTCGAGCCGTCGGCGATGTTCCCGACCTCGGCCGTCTTCCGCGCCGGCCTTGCCTCCTACACCAAGATCTTCGCCGACACCTATGCGGGCGACAATGTGCGCATGAACAACGTGCTGCCCGGCTGGATCGACAGCCTGCCGGCAACCGAAGAGCGCCGCGACGCCGTGCCGATGAAGCGCTACGGCACCAGCGCCGAAGTCGCCGCCACCGTCGCCTTCCTCGCCTCCGAAGGCGCCGGCTACATCACCGGCCAGAACCTGAAGGTGGACGGCGGCCTGACGCGCTCGGTGTGAGCGTCCCTTGTGCGTTCATCGTGACGCACAGCGCTCGACAGGAAAACGAGGTCCGGGCAACCACCGCCCGGATCCGCCTTTTTACGAAGCCGGAGACTTCCTCAATAAGGGGGTCGGTCATGCGGCAATCCTTAGCTCCCGGCAGGAAACCACCGGCTTCGGCCTTGAGGATCGCTGGTCGGGCTTGCGGTTGGCTCTAAGGCAGGATCGCCAGGGTCCGGGCAGCGTTCGCACCCCTAGCTCCGACGAGATCAGCCGCGGCCAGTCAGCCGCTTCGGGTCGTCGATGTAACAAATAAGCGACGAGGCGATCATCAGGGCGAGGTAGGAAAAGAACAACTTCCAAAGGGTCTCCCAGGATACGATCTGAAATCCCCAAAAGCACAGGATCGCAATGGCTGCCATGACAATCGTGGCCGCGACACTGACCGGGCGAAGAAAAGCGACGATGCGAGAAATCATCAGAGCCTCCTTGTGTTTGCCCATCATGACCACGGCAGGTTGAATCGTCCAGATCATGCCGCACGTAGCGACGTGATGCCGCACACGAATCCCCGGTCCTGTCCGGTCCCCAACGACATGCCCCTTCCACCCCATCGCCAGACGAAAAGCGGCGGCTCAACCGCTCCTGGGCGCAAGGTGGAGACGAGCCGTCAGGACGGCTTTGGCGATGGACGCATGAGTGCCGTAAACGCCACCATCGACCGCCCCTGGCGCCAAATCCAGATGCCCCGCAGACCGGAACAAAGAAAGGCCGAGGACTGCCTCGGCTGTCGCGTCAGCCGCTATCCTGTTGTCTTTCCTGATGAAGCTCCTATTTCCCTGACAAAACCGAACACAGGAGCTCTGAATGAACCGAAACGGCCTCTATCTCGTCATCGCCCTGCTCGCTGTCGCGGTCGTCGGCCTCGGCATCTATATCTACCAGGAGGAGACGAAGCCGGGCGTCGAAATCAAGATTGGCCAGGATGGCGTATCGGTTCAGGAAAACTAAAATTCAGGAAGGGGGATGAACTGCCCGCTGAGCCCGGCCAGTCGCCGCAAGCACGAGAGGCCGCCGGGGAGCCTTAAAGGCCGGCTTCTGCCTCTCAGGCGCTTGCCTGCTGGCGGTTCCCGCCGCCGGGAAAGTCCGCCCTTTCGGCAACGGCGTGGTGAGCGCTCCGGCAAGGAATGCATGAGCGCCTTGATTTTGAGGCGGCGATGACCGCCCATGGCAGCGGGCGCCGAGTCGCTGCCGCGTGGCGACGCAGCCGCAACATGCCCGACACGCAAAGGTGCCGCGTTGACAGCAACGATTTCATGGACCGCCGCAATCCTGCTCGCAGCCACGTTTGCCCCTGCCGCGATGGCGGGCGAGACAAGCCGTGCGCCTTCGGGAACCTATTGCGGCCAACTTTCCTCCGCCGGCGTCCTGTCGGACGCGCAAACGCACTTCGAGACCGATGCCAGCGGCACCGTCATCGGGAAATACATGTTCTCCGATCAGGGCAACGCCGTCGAGGGCGAGCTTGCCGAAACCGGCGACGATGGCGACGGCAGCGATCTCACCCGAACCTTCATGTGGCGCGACAAATACGGCTACGGCCAGCTGGTCGTGACGTTCACGCCGGATTTCTCCGAATTCACCGGCAGATGGAACGCCGGCGGATCGGACTTCCTGCCGTGGAACGGTCGACGCTGCATGCAGACGATCAGCTAGGGCACGCGAACCACGCCAGCACGCCCCTCACGCCGCAATCACGCCCCGCATCAGCCCCTCCAGCCAGTCGGCAAACACCTTCAGCCGGCGCGACAGGTGCTGGCGGTGCGGGTGGAGCAGCGCCATCGGCATGGGGGCCGCGTTATGGTCGGGCATCACCTCCACGAGGCGCCCATCCTTCAAGTGGTCGATCACGTCATAGGCCGGGATCTGGATGAGACCGAGGCCGGCAAGGCAGCAGGCGATGCTGCCTTCGGCGCTGTTGACGCTGACCCGGCCGGCAACGGCCACTGTGCGCACCGCACCGCCTTCGATCCACTCCCAGTCCTCCACCCGGCCGCTCGAGGGCGAGGCATAGTTGACCGCGAAATGTTCGACGAGATCGGTGGGCGTTTTCGGCGTACCATGGCGCTCAAGATAGTCGGGGCTTGCGACATTGATCAGCCGCAGCGTGCCGAACGGCCGGGCGATCAGGCCAGAATCGGCAAGCGGCCCGACGCGCAGCGCGCAGTCGACGCTCTCCTCGATCAGGTGCACGGCCCGGTCGGTCATGCCGAGATCGATGTCGATGCCGGGGTAACGCGCCAGGAACTCCGGCAGCGCCGGTGCCACGATCAGCCGGCCGATGCGGCTCGGCAGGTCGACGCGCAGCCGCCCGGTCGGGCCGGAGGCGCTGCGGCGAAACAGGTTTTC
>NZ_JAEPRP010000080.1:0-31405 GCF_016652895.1 Ensifer sp. SSB1 | reverse complement strand
TGCCGACCGCGGGCGTCGATTTCCACGTGCCCTTCGGCGGCCGCAAAGGCTCGTCCCACGGCTCGCGCGAGCAGGGCCGCTACGCCGCCGAATTCTACACAACCGTCAAGACGGCCTACACCCTGGCTTAAGGGCGCCGTCCATGGGCCCGCGGGATCGATGCGGGCCGCTCAAGGAAGGAAAAGATGAAGAAGAAAGCTGAGTGGCCGCGCAAGTTGCGCTCGCACGATTGGTTCGGCGGTACGGGCAAGAATGCCATCATGCATCGCTCCTGGATGAAGAACCAGGGCTTGCCGGCAGACACGTTCGACGGCCGTCCGATCATCGGCATCTGTAACACCTGGTCGGAGCTGACGCCGTGCAACGCGCATCTGCGTGACCTTGCGGAACGGGTGAAGCGCGGCGTCTACGAGGCTGGCGGCTTCCCGGTCGAGTTTCCGGTGTTCTCCGTCGGCGAGAGCACGCTGCGTCCGACGGCGATGATGTTCCGCAATCTTGCGGCGATGGACGTCGAAGAGGCGATCCGTGGCAATCCGGTCGATGGCGTCGTGCTGCTCGGCGGTTGCGACAAGACCACGCCGAGCCTGCTGATGGGCGCTGCCAGCGTCGATATCCCGGTTATCCTCGTTTCCGGTGGCCCGATGCTGAACGGCAAGTGGCGCGGCAAGGATGTCGGCTCCGGCACGGCGATCTGGCAGTTCTCGGAAATGGTGAAGTCCGGCGAGATGTCGCTGGAAGAGTTCATGGATGCAGAACAGGGCATGGCCCGTTCGGCTGGCAGCTGCATGACCATGGGCACGGCGTCCACCATGGCGTCGATGGCCGAAGCGCTCGGCATGACGCTTCCCGGCAATGCGGCGATCCCCGCCGTCGACGCGCGCCGCCGGGTGATCTCCCAGCTCTCCGGCCGCCGTATCGTCGACATGGTGAAAGAGGATCTGAAACCCTCGGATATCCTGACCAAGGAGGCCTTCGAAAACGCCATCCGCGTCAACGGTGCCGTCGGCGGTTCGACCAACGCGGTTCTGCATCTCCTGGCGCTTGCCGGCCGCATCAGTGTCGATCTGACGCTCGATGACTGGGATCGTCTTGGCCGCGACGTGCCGACGATCGTCAACCTGCAGCCATCGGGCAAGTACCTGATGGAGGAGTTCTACTATGCGGGCGGTCTGCCGGTCGTGATCAAGGCCGTCGGCGAAATGGGCCTCCTGCACAAGGATGCTGTGACCGTCACCGGCGACACGATCTGGAACGGCGTCAAGGATGTCGTCAACTATAATGACGACGTGATCGTGCCACGCGAAAAGGCACTGACCAAGTCCGGCGGCATCGCGGTGCTGCGCGGCAATCTGGCGCCCAAGGGCTGCGTGCTGAAGCCTTCCGCCGCTTCGCCGCATCTGATGCAGCACAAGGGCCGCGCCGTGGTGTTCGAGAGCATCGAGGACTATCACGCCCGCATCAACAGCGAAGATCTCGACATCGACGAGACCTGCGTCATGGTGCTGAAATATTGCGGCCCGAAGGGTTATCCGGGCATGGCTGAGGTCGGCAACATGGGCTTGCCGCCGAAAGTGCTGAAGAAGGGTATCACCGACATGATCCGCATCTCCGATGCGCGCATGTCCGGTACGGCCTATGGCACGGTCATCCTGCACACGGCACCGGAAGCGGCCGACGGCGGCCCGCTGGCGCTTGTGCAAAACGGCGACATGATCGCCGTCGACGTACCGGCCCGCAGCATTCACCTCGACATTTCGGACGAGGAACTCGCCCGCCGCCGCGCGGCCTGGGTGTCGCCGGTGAAGCCGCTTGGTGGCGGCTATGGAGGCCTCTACGTCAAGACGGTTATGCAGGCTGACACGGGTGCTGATCTGGACTTCCTCGTCGGCCCGCGTGGCGCGGAAATTCCGATGAACCGCGACAGTCACTAAATAGTCTTCGCCGAAGTGTGATGCCGCACCGCTTTATCGGTGCGGCATTTCCATTTTTACCTGGACGAACGACAGTCGTTTCAAAAAGACGCGCAATCGTTGCGCGTCTTCGGATTGCATTATCTACAACCTGCAAAACCTTCGACTTGCGGTAGAGCGCGCGCAACCAGACGTGATCTTCCGACGTCTCCTCCTAGTCAGGGTCATTTTGGCCCTAAGCTTGAGAGGAGGACGATCATGCGGAAGAATGTTCTTGCGTTGTCGCTGGGTCTTCTTGCGACGGTGGCTTTGTCTGCGCCAGTATATGCCCAAAGCGCGGAGCGCGGGGGTCTCGGTATCGGCCTGTCCGTCGGCGGAGCGAACGGGCTCAACGCCAATGCGGGCCTCGGAGGCTCGAATGGGCTGAATGCCGACGTCGATGCGTCGCTCGGCGGTGCCAGCGGCGTCAACACGGACGCCAATGCGTCGGTCGGCGGTCCGCGCGGCGTGAAGGCTGATGCGCAGGCGAGCGTCGGGGGCAGCAACGGCATCAACGCCGATGCCGATGTCGCCCTTGGCGGTGACAACGGGCTCGACGCTTCGGTTGACGCCAGTGTCGGTGGCCGACGTGGCCTGACGGCCGGCCTCAACGTCAACGCCGGCAGCGGCAGCACCGGTGGCGGCGCCGGTGGCAGTTCCGGCGGGGCGGTTTCGCCCGGCGCCTCGCTTTCGGCCTTCAACGGCCTGTCGAGTGCAGAACGGGTCAAGCTGATCAAGCGATGCCGCGATGTCGTCAGCGGCGGCTATGACAGCGGACTGGTTTCGCTCTGCCGCATCCTGCAGGCGAGCGCCTCGCGCTAGGGACAAGCGTTGGCGGCTTGGCGTTGTGGCGGGTTGCCAACTTGCGATGGGGCGTCGATTGCGCCCCATCGCCAAGGTCCCTGACGCAGAGACTACTGGCTTTGCGACTGGCTCTGACTCTGGCCGTGCTGCTGCTCGACCGTCACCGAGACCCTCAGCGTCTCCTTGGCTTCGCCATGGATGAGCCCGGAGATCGGGGCCGCATCGCGATAGCAGAGGCCCGAGGCAACGCGCACATAGCGGTCGTCGGGGCAGATCTTGTTGGCGGCGTCGAAGCCGACCCAGCCGAGGCCGTTCAAATGAATTTCGGCCCAGGCATGGCTCGCCGTCTGGTCCGGCTGGCCTTCCATCATCAGATAGCCCGAAATGTAGCGCGCCGGCAGATCGAGCGAGCGCGCTGCCGCGATCAGGATATGGGCGTGGTCCTGGCAGACGCCGCTGCCGCTTTCCAGCGCATCCTCGGCCGTCGTTTCCGCGTGGGTCTCGCCGGGTTTGTATTCCACCGCTTCGTGGATCGTTCCCATGAGCGCGTGCATACGGGCGAGGTCGGTATCGCCCTCGGCGGATTTCGCCAGTTCGCGGATGAGCTTGCCCGCCTTGGTCAAAGGCGTCTCGCGGGCATAGAGCCAGAGCGGCACATAGGACTGGTGCGGTCCGAAAACGCCGGCGCGGTCCTCGGTGTGAACCTCGCCGGACGCGGTGATGCGGATCGCCTCGCGGTCGCCGTCGACGCTGACGAGGTGAACCCGGTTGCCGAAGTGGTCGTCGTAGCTCACTTCGATCGCGGCGCCATCGACGAGGGTCTCCCAGCCGAGCACGGTCTGGCCCACCTGAGTCAGGGGCGTCAGCCGCAGGCGCTGCAACGCATACTGCACGGCTTCGTCGTAATGGTATTCGGTCGTGTGGCTGATTTTCAGGTGCATGCTGTCCTCCCGAAACTCAGTTGAAACGATAGCCGTCGGAGATTTCCTGTCCCAGACGGTTGTTGTGGCTGATGAAGTCTTCCAGATACTCGTGCAGCCCCTGGTCCATGATGTCCTTGATCGACTGGCTGCGCAGCGATGCGAGCGTGCGGTCGGCGGTGTCATGGGCGGCGTGGCGTTCGCCGTATTCCCGTTCGAGATAGCCGAGGTTGCTGGCGATCTTTTCGTAGCAATAGGCCAGCGAGCGCGGCATGCGGCCGTTGGAAATCAGGAAGTCGGCGATGTTGGCGGGACGAAGCTCGGCGTCATAGACCCAGCCATAGGCGCGGTGCGCCGAGACCGAGCGCAGGATCGATTCCCACTGCACATTGTCCATCGACGAGCCGACGGCAGCGACTGCCGGCAGCAGCACGTAGTACTTTACGTCGAGGATGCGGGCGGTGTTGTCGGCCCTTTCGATGAAGGTGCCGATGCGCGAGAAGTTGAAGATCTCGTTTCGAAGCATCGTGCCATGGAAGGCGCCGCGGATCAGACCGGCGCGGCGCTTGATCGTGTCGATGATCTCCGGCATGTCGGTCGGACGCGCCTTCTTCGAGAGCATCGCCTTCATCTCGAGATAGCACTCGTTGGTGGCTTCCCAGGTTTCGCGGGTAAGTGCCGTGCGCACCATTCGGGCATTGTGACGTCCCGCCTCGATGCAGGACATGACGCTTGACGGGTTGGCCCGGTCGCGCAGCAGGAAGTCGATCGCGTCGCTGCTGGTCAGCGTATCGTGTACCTCGTCGTAGAGTTCGCGCACACCGGCACTTTGCAGCACGCCGTCCCAATCGCCCTCGGTTGCCTCGCTGCGGGTCAAAGCCATGCGCAGGCCGGCATCGATCAGCCGGGCGCTGTTTTCCGCCCGCTCGATATAGCGGAACATCCAGTAGAGACCGTTTGCAGTTCTTCCCAGCATCTCTCAGTCCTCCAGCACCCAGGTATCCTTGGTCCCGCCGCCCTGGCTGGAGTTCACGACGAGCGAACCGGCTTTCAGCGCCACGCGCGTCAGGCCGCCGGGGATGATCTGGACCTTGTCGGAGACGAGGACATAGGGGCGAAGGTCGACGTGCCGTGGCGCGATACCCTTGTTGACCAAGATCGGTACGGTGGAGAGGGAGAGCGTCGGCTGGGCGATGTAGTTGGTGGGGCGGGCCTTCAGTTTTTCAGCGAAGACCGCGCGCTCCCTCTTCGTCGCCGTCGGTCCGACGAGCATGCCGTAGCCGCCGGAGCCGTGGACTTCCTTGACCACCAGTTCTTCCAGATGTTCGAGCACGTATTTCAGGCTCTGTGGCTCGGAGCAGCGCCAGGTGGGCACGTTTTCGAGCAGCGGCTTGCGGCCGGTATAGAACTCGACGATCTCGGGCATGTAGGAATAGATCGCCTTGTCGTCCGAGATCCCGGTGCCGGGCGCATTGGCGATGGTGATGTTGCCGGCGCGGTAGACATCCATGATGCCGGGAATGCCGAGTGCCGAATCCGGGCGGAAGGTGAGCGGATCGAGGAAGTCGTCGTCGACGCGGCGGTAGAGCACGTCGATCGCCTCGTAGCCGCGGGTGGTGCGCATCTTCACCTTGCCGTCGATGACGCGCAGGTCCGAGCCCTCGACCAGCTCGACGCCCATCTGGTCGGCAAGGAAGGCGTGTTCGTAGTAGGCGGAATTGTAGATGCCGGGGGTCAGCACGGCGACGCGGGGCTTGCCGCTACAGCCGGGAGGGGCGAGCGAAGCGAGGCTCTGGCGCAGGAGATAAGGATAGTTCTCGACCGGGCGCACGCGGTTCTGATGGAAGAGCTCCGGGAACATCTGCATCATCGTTTCCCGGTTTTCCAGCATGTAGCTGACACCGGACGGGGTGCGCGCATTGTCTTCGAGAACGTAGAACTGGTCTTCGCCGGTGCGCACGATATCGGTGCCGACGATGTGGGTGTAGACGCCGCCCGGCGGCCTAAAGCCGATCATCTGCGGCAGAAAGGCCACGTTCTTCTCGATCAGTTCACGCGGGATGCGGCCGGCGCGAATGATTTCCTGCTTGTGGTAGATGTCGTCGAGAAAGGCGTTGAGCGCGATGACCCGCTGTTCGATGCCCTGGGCGAGCTTGCGCCATTCGCGGCCGGAAATAATGCGGGGGATGAGGTCGAAGGGGATGAGTTTTTCGGAGCTGTCTGCGTGTCCGTAGACCGCGAAGGTGATGCCGGTTTTCCGGAATATGTTCTCGGCTTCTTTGGATTTCGCTATGAGCCGATTTCTGTCCTGGCTGGCATACCAATCATGATAGGTCGAATATGGTTGGCGCGGACTGCTGTCCGCATTCATCATTTCGTCAAATGCCAAAGGCGTGGTCCCCTTATTTTTGACCATTTGAGTACAACGCTGGTTGCAATGCAAGAAGCGTGCTCAGTCGCCCGAAAAGAAAGTTGGCACCGATCCAGGCGCCTATTCGCGGCAAAAACTGCCCAACAACGCGGCACCGGCGTCTGGCCGGCGAAGGCCGCGGCGGACGAGCGGCTACAAAATATGCACGTGCTCTAAAATTGAGCGTGGGTTCCCGGTGCTATCCGAGGCCGAGGCAGGCGATCGCGAGTGCCGAAAGGATGCAGAGCACGAGAAGCGAGAGCAGGGCGGCGGCACTGGCGCGCGGGCCGGCATTGGCGAGCGTGCGGATGTCCACCTCCAGGCCAAGGGCGGCCATGGCGATGACGGTCAGCCAGGTGGAGACCTTCACGGCGCCGGTTGCAACGACATCGGGGATTGCGCCGCTGTTGCGGGCAACGGCCACCGCCAGGAAGCCGAGGATGAATCAGGGAACGAAGTGGGCGATGGCAGCAAACCGTCCGGCTTTCCGGCATTTGCCCGGCAGCGGTTCGATGTCGGCATTGCGGCCGCCGATCAACGAGAAACAGAAGACGACGGGGCCGAGCATCAGCACGCGCACGAGCTTGACGAGCGTGCCCACCTGGACCGAGAGCGAACTGAAGGGGCTGGCCGCTGCCAGCACCTGCGGCACGGCGTAGACGGTCATGCCGGCAAAGACGCCGTAGCCCTGCGGCGTCATGCCGAGCCAGCCGCCAACGAACGGCAGAGACAGGACGACGGCGATGCCGAGAATGGCGGTGAAGGAGATGGCGGCTGCGACCTCTTCGCCGCGTGCGCCGATCGCCGGCGCAACGGCGGCTATGGCGGAGTTGCCGCAAATGGCGTTGCCGCAGGCGATCAGCGTCGCCAGGCGTTTCGGCAGGCCGAGCATGCGTGCGATCAGATAACCGGTGGAGATAGACAGCATTACCATGATGACGATGGTGACGAGCAGGGTCGGTCCGCTCGCGGCGATCGCATCGAAGCTCAGCATTGCGCCGATCAGGACGATTGCGGTTTCCAGCAGGATCTTCGCAGAGAAGTGGATGCCGGAGAGGAAGCAGTTGCCGGGTGTCCAGAGTGTGCGGACGATGGCGCCCAGCAGAATGGCAAGAACGAGGGCTTCCAGCCAGGCCCGTCCCGTCCAGTGCCACTCGATCCACTCAAGGCCGATGGCTGCGAGCGCGACGAGACAGCAGAGGAAAAGTCCCTGAAGAATGCACGTCATGCGGGAAAAGAAGGAGGAAAATGAGGAGTGGAGTGTGGAATGCAATCTGGACATGGCGTGCAACCTACGCCGATCCACGAATCAGTCTAACGGATTATTCTTGTCATTCTGATCGATTTTTGAGATTGATCTGCCATGACACTCGATCAGCTTAGAATCTTCGTCGCGGTCGCCGAGCGCCTGCACATGACCAAAGCCGCCGAGGCGATGAACGTCACCCAGTCGGCGGCAAGTGCTGCCATCGCCGCGCTCGAGACCCAGCACGACGTGCGGTTGTTCGATCGCGTTGGCCGCGGGCTCACGCTCACCGATGCCGGCAAGGTCTTCCTGCCGGAGGCCAAGGCGGTGCTCGCTCGGGCAGCGGCCGCCACCGCCTGCCTGCGCGATCTCTCGCAGCTTCGCCGCGGCGAACTCTCGATTGCCGCCAGCCAGACGGTCGCAAGCTACTGGTTGCCGGCGCGCCTCGCCCGCTTCACCCATGACTATCCCCAGGTGGACGTGAAACTCACCGTGCGCAATACGGCCGTGGTTGCCGAGGCAGTGGAGGAGGGGACAGCACAGCTCGGCTTCGTGGAGGGCCGGGTCGATGGCGCCAAGCTCGACCACCGCCGCGTCGCGGTCGATCGTATCGCCGTCTATGCTTCGCCCTCCCATCCGCTCGTCGGCGCGCCGGTCGATCTGGAGATGCTGCTTGCGGCGCGCTGGGTGCTGCGCGAAGAAGGCTCCGGTACGCGGGCGATGTTCCTGCAGTCGATGGAGGATCACGGAGCAGACCTCGACCGGCTCAGGGTCGAGCTCGAACTGCCCTCGAATGAAGCGGTACTGACGGCGGTGGGGAGTGGACCCTTCGTGACGGCGGTGTCCCGGCTTGCCGCCCAGCCCTTCGTTGATAGCGGCCGGTTGATCGAGTTGCCTTTCGAATTGGCGGAGCGCAGCTTCGAGCTGCTGACCCATCGCGAGAGGCAGTTCAGCCACGCGGCGCGTGCCTTCGTGGAACTGCTTTGAGCCCAATTCCGTTTCGCTGCTGCGATCGCGGAGCGGGAGAACCAGGCAATCGTTTCAGGATCCTCCGGTTGAAGAGGTAATCATGGCGTTCGAAATCGTGGAAAGACCTGCTGAGCGTATTGCCGGCGCATTCTGGGAAGGAACCTTCGGCGAGGCAGCCGATGGCGCGGTGCGTCGGCTGATCGCCGAAATGCAGGAGCATCATAGGCGCCTCCATCCCAGGGATCATGGTGCCCTGGTCGGCCTTTCCTGGAACGACCGCCCGGATGGCTTCCGCTATCTCGTCGGCTATGTGTCGGACAAGGCGGAGACGACGGTCCATCCGGGACATGTCGACTTGCCGGCCATGCGTTTCGTCACCGCCCTGCATAACCCTGATAGCGGCGACGTCTTTGCGCACTACCAGAAAATGTTCGACTGGATCGCGGCCGAAGGCCATGCGGTCGACACCGCCTTGCTGCACTACCGCGAGGAGTACGAGGCCGGGTTCGTCTCGCTGTCGCTTTCCTCGCTCAGGCTGATGGTGCCGATCGGCTGATGCTTGCCATCAGAAAAATTGCTTTGACCATCAATGCGGCCGCGGATACTTGCATGTGTGCTTAAATCCGAGGGATTTGAGCCGAAATCTGCGGCAGATCAAAGTGTTACAGCGGCTGGAGCCATTCCAGAAGGCGCGCTGCGCTGCTTTATCCACCGCCATCGTCATTCCGATAGGCCCATCATGCTCGCCCGCTTGGCTCCCGCCATCTTCGTTCTGCTCTGGTCTACCGGCTGGGTCGTCGCAAAATATGCCGCGGCCTACGCTGATCCGCTCACATTTCTGGTGCTGCGCTACACACTGGCGATCGTGCTCTTCATTCTGTTTTGCATCGCCACCGGCGCCCGCTGGCCAAAGTCGTGGTCGATGGCGGGCCACGCCGTGGTGTCGGGCATGTTCCTGCACGGGCTCTATCTCGGGTCTGTCTGGTGGGCGATCGGCGAGGGGGTTCCGGCCGGGATCTCCGGTATTATTGCCGGCCTGCAGCCGCTGATGACCGCAGTCGCCGCAGCCTTCGTCATCGACGAGCGCCTGAGCATGCAGCAGAAGCTCGGGCTGGTGCTCGGCTTCTTCGGCATCGCCCTTGCCGTTTTGCCGAAAGTGCTGGCGATCGACACGGGTACGACACCGGTGCACTTCCTGCCTGTCATCATCAACGTGCTCGGCATGGGTGCCGTCACCTATGGCACGCTCTACCAGAAGCGCCATCTGCAGAGTGGCGACATCCGCACCATCGCAGCGCTGCAATATCTCGGCGCGCTGATCGTCACCATTCCGCTGGCGCTGATGCTGGAAGACCTGCACGTGACCTGGAACCTCCAGATCGCGTTGTCGCTCGCCTGGTCTGTGCTGGGGCTCTCGATGGGGGCGATCGCGCTGCTGCTCTATTTGATCCGGCGCGGGCAGGTGTCGCGCGCGGCGTCGCTGATCTATCTCGTGCCGCCGCTTGCCGCGGTGCAAGCGGCAATCTTCTTCGGCGAGGCGCTGACCCTGCCGATGATCATCGGAACCGTGATCGCCGTTGCCGGCGTCTATCTCACCAACCGCAAGCCGCAGGCGTAAAGCGTGCCGCGCAAAAGCGTGCGGCGGTTTGCGATCCCGACATCCGAGAAACCAAAAACGAAAACGGCGGGTCCAAACGACCCGCCGTTCTTGTTTGTTTGAAGAGGCTTAGCCCTGGTGGCCGCGATTGCCGCCGGCGCCGCGGCGCATGCCCTGGCCGCCCTCGCGGCGCTCGCCGCCACGGTTCTCGTTGCGGGCACCCTGGTTGCGGTCGCGCCGTTCGCCCTGCTTCTGGCCGGGGCGACCATGGTGCTTCTTGCTTTCGTGGTTGCGGTTGCCTTCACCGCGCCCGTCCTGGTGCGGATGGCCTGCGGCACGGTGGTCGCGGCGCTCCTGCTTCTGCGGGCGGCGTTCGTCGCGCAGCAGGTCGTCGCCGGTGAAGCCGCTGGTGGCGGCAACCGGTTCGCCGGCGGGGCGCTCACGGCGCGCAGGACGGCCGCCGTTCTGGTGCTGGCCGCCGCCATTGCCCTTGCGATGGCCAGCGCCGTTGTTGCCACGGCCGCTGCGACCCTTGGCAGCGCGCGCCTGATCGGCGGGCGCTTCGCCGCTGGCAACGGCAATCGAAATGCCCATCAGCTTCTCGATGTCGCGCAGCAGGCGGATTTCATCCGGGGCGCAGAACGCGATCGCGATGCCGTCGCGGCCGGCGCGTGCGGTACGGCCGATGCGGTGCACATAGGCGTCCGGAACTTCCGGCAGATCGTAGTTGTAGACGTGGGTGACGCCGGGAATGTCGATGCCGCGGGCGGCAACGTCGGTCGCAACGAGCACGCGGATTTCGCCGTCACGGAAGGCCTTGAGCGCGCGTTCGCGCTGACCCTGGCTCTTGTTGCCGTGGATCGAGGCAGCCTTGAAGCCGACGTGGTCGAGGTGCTTCATCAGCTTTTCGGCGCCATGCTTGGTGCGGCTGAAGATCAGCGACAGGCCGTCCGGGTTCTCGGTGAGGGTCTTCTTGAGGATGGTCGTCTTCAGGTCCTTGCCGGGAACGAAGTGAACATACTGCTCGACCTTGTCGGCCGCCTTGCCCGGAGGCGTGACTTCGACCTTGACCGGGTTGGTCAGGTACTCGCCGGCAAGTTCGGCGATCTGCTTCGGCATGGTGGCCGAGAAGAGCAGCGTCTGGCGGTTCTTCGGCACCAGCTTGGAAATCTTGCGCAGGTCATGGATGAAGCCGAGGTCGAGCATCTGGTCGGCTTCGTCGAGCACGAGGTAGCGCCCTTGCGTCAGCGTCACGGCCTTGCGGTTGACGAGATCGAGCAGGCGGCCCGGGGTTGCGACCAGGATGTCGACGCCGCGGGCGAGCTGCTCGGTCTGCTTGTTGATGGAGACGCCGCCGACGACAACGCCGATCTTCAGCGGGGACTTCTTGACGAACAGCTTGAGGTTGGCTGCGATCTGGTTGACCAGTTCGCGGGTCGGCGCGAGCACCAGGGCACGAATGTTGCGCGGGTCAGGACGTCGGCCCTCAGCAACGAGTTTTTCGATCATCGGCAGGCCGAAGGCGGCGGTCTTGCCGGTGCCGGTCTGCGCGAGACCGATCAGGTCGTTGCCCTTCAACACCAGCGGAATGGCCTGCGCCTGGATCGGCGTCGGCTTTTCGAAGCCGTTGGCAGACAGGGTCTCCAGAATGTGTTCAGAAAGACCAAGATCTTTAAAGGTGGACAAATGCATATACCTTTTGGGGGCGCCAAACGCATTCGCCGGAACCGCAGTCTGCTGTTCCGGTGTCGTTCGGCGTCAAGAACCCCGCGTGAATTGGGAACTTGTGGGTTAAGAAAAAAGTCGTCAAGCGCCTGTGCTGTCGCCGCATTGGGCGTATGGGTGCGCTTTTCCTTCTTCACGGCTTTCTGTGTTGCCGAGGGCGCGCTCACGCGGCGGCCGGAAGGTGACGCTGGGCACCATGTCGTCGTTTTGGCCCCAAAAGTCAAGGTCCATCTTTTCGCAGGTGCGAAATGAGGGGAGGCTAGTCGGCCACCGACAACTCGAAATCGACGCCCGCCGCCTCCTCCCCGTTGACGAGGATCACCACGCGATGGGCGCCGGGATGGTAGCGGCGGGTTGTGATCGGGCGGATCGCGTGGCGCTTTTCAATGCTGATCGTGGCGCCCGGCTCCAGCGTTGCCGACGTCCACTTGAAAACCTTGGGAGCGGTCGTGCCATTGGCTTTGCGGTGGTGGACGGCGTAATCGATCATCATCTTCTGGCTGGTTTTGGCCCGATGGCTGATCGTAAGGCGCAGGCCGAGGCTTTCGCCGAGCACGATTTCGGAACGGTCCAGAGAAAGGTGCGCATCGATACCCGAGGGGGCGGCAAAGCCGAAATTCGAGAGTGCTGCCGCATGCCCCTGCTTCAGAAGTGTGCGCGAGGCGTGGCGCAACAGCTGGCGGCGCTCCGGCGAGGCATCGTCGATATGTTTAGCGACGAAGGCCGCCACCTGGTCGGGATGATCCTTGGCGATGTCGTTGAGGCTGTTGGCAACCGAACGGCGCACGTAGTCCTCCGGGTCGTCGAGGAGGGCCGTCAGGATCGGCAGGATCGGTTGCGGGTCGCGGACGAGTTTTGGCAGCCGCATCGCCCAGGGCAGGCGCGGGCGGGTGCCTTCGCTCGCCAGCCGCCGGACGTGATGGTTGGCATCACCAGTCCAGCTTCGGATCGTGGCAAGGGCGCGCTCCTGGTCGCGATCGATGAAGACACGAATGCCGAACTCGGCGGTGAAATGAGGCGTCAGCGCCCGCAGCAGCGACAGCGAAATGTCGAAATCGTCAAGGCCGCGCAGGGCGATGTACTGACTGACGGGCAGCAGCGCCCAGCCGCTGATACCGGCGGCCGCGTTCTGGGGAAGGCTGGCCGCGAGGATGGCGGCAGCTTCCGCGAAAGGCTGCGGCAGGCTCGCGACCAGCGCGTCGCGGATTTGCAGCGAACGCTGCATCAGTTCCAGCGCCTCGAGGCCATCGCCCGCTAGCGCCAGGAACGTCTTGCGGTCGAAGCCGCCGGCATTGCGGTCGAGCTGATCGGCGATGGCGGTGACGACGCCGGGGTGCAGCAGGTTCTTCAGTGGCTCGGCCATCTCGTGGGTACTCCGGGATCACGGTGGTTGCGGGTCGATCCGACCCGAGCCATGAGCGCGATCAGTTCTATCGGTGAGCGCCGCGCGCGGGTGGAAAACCGTGCGGGCGCCTTCGGCTCAGATCTGTTGGTCGATGGTGAAATGCTGCATCAGCATTACCGTGCTGATCGCCGCCATGTAAGGGGCGAACTCAGGATCGACGCGGACGCGTTCGCCGGCGGATTTGGCGGCGTCGAGCGTTTCCCACTCGACGAGATCCGCAACCATCCCCTGCGTTTCGCAGGAGCCGGCCGCGCGCCACGAAACGAAGCCGGGATAGCGGGAAACGGCCTGCATGGCCCGGTTGCGCGCTTCGGCCGCTGCCGGCTTGTCCGCGACGATGCAGACGGCAAGTTCGAGGATGCTGTTGGTGGTCATGTCATGCTCCATGTTGAATGCCGCTTGACTTAACCACAGGGCAACTGACAGCCTTATGGCCATTATCTTTGGAGTTCCTGCCATGAGGCCCGCCGACCGGCTGTTCCGCATCATCCAGCTCATGCGCGCCACCGGCCGGGTGATGACGGCGCGCGAGATCGCCGAGAAGATGGAGGTCGCCCAGCGCACCATTTATCGGGACATGGAGCACCTGATCGCGTCGGGTGCGCCGATCGATGGCGAACGCGGGGTCGGCTATCTGCTGCGCGAGGCATTCGATGCGCCGCCGCTCGCCTTCACGTTCGAGCAACTCGAGGCTCTGGCCTTCGGTGCCCGGGCCGTCCAGATGCTGGGCGATGGACGGCTTGCCCAGGCGGCGCGCGAGGCGATGGAGAAGATCGCCCATGGCTTGCCGCCCGAACATCGGCAACGGTTGACGGCAGCGCCGCTTCGCGCCTTCCGTTCAGCGCTTCAGCCGGAACCGCCTGTCCTGCTCGGCGAGATACGGCTGGCGATCGCGGGGCGCCGCAAGCTTCGCCTGGAGTATGAGAGCCTCAAGAGCGAGCATTCCGAGCGCACCATCTGGCCGCTTGGCCTCAGTGTCTTCGGACACTTCTGGTTGCTGACGGGCTGGTGCGAGCTGAGGTCGGACTTCCGGGATTTCCGGGTTGACAGGATTAGCGCGCTTCACGTCGAGCGCGAACGCTACGAGGTGACTCCGGAGCGTAGCTTCGAGGCCTATATCGCGCGGATGTGATCGGGGCGTCGCGGTCAAACAATCATCACCGCGGCTTGCTTTCTATGGAACCGGATCGCTGTTCATCCGTTTCCTTTACAGGGTTTCTATGACCCCTCGCGATCAACACCTTTCACTGGGAGACAATCGTGCAAAACCGGACTTGGATACTGGCCGCGGATGGTAACACCGCGCGCATCGTCAAGGGCGTGAATCTGTTGAAGGAGGACCGCCAGCGGCCGGAGGAGGAGACCTTTCACACCGAACCGAAGCGCGTTCAGGACATCATGGCCGACAAGCCGGGTCGGTCACATTCGTCCGTCGGGCACGGCCGCTCGGCCATGGAATACAAGAGCGATCCTGTTCGCGAGGAACAGCAGCGCTTCGTCGCCGACGTGGCCGAAAAGCTGGAAGGCTACGCGGCCAACCAGGCGTTCGACAGCCTGGTGATCTGCGCTGCGCCGAGGACCCTTGGGGATCTCAGGAAGCAGCTCTCCGCGCATGTTCGGGAGCGGACCGTCGCCGAGATCGACCGCAACTGCGTCGCCGCCTCCACGGAGCAATTGATCGCAACGGCGCGAGCCGCGGTGTTCCCCTAAGCCAACGGCTGAAGTTCCGCTTCGCCGCGCGTCCCGTCAGAAGTCCGTCGGGACGCCACCTTCCTCTTTGCGTCTGGCCACAAAGGCATCTAGCTCTTCTTCGATTGCGGGATCGAGGTGGGGACGCTCGTATTCGTTCAGCTTCTGCTTGAAGACCCGGTTGGCGTGGTCGTAGGTCGTCGGCCGTCCGGCTTCGGTCCAGGTCTCGAAGTTGCGCCAGTCGGAAAGGATCGGCGAATAGAACGCGGTCTCGTAGCGCTGCAGCGTGTGCAACGTGCCAAAATAGTGGCCGCCGGGGCCGACGTCGCGCACCGCATCGAGACCCAGTGCGTCCTCGCTGACATCGAGCGGTGTCAGATATTCCGCCACCATCTGCAGCATGTCGACGTCGAGGATGAACTTCTCGAACGAAGCCGTCAGTCCACCCTCGGTCCATCCGGCTGCATGCATGACGAAGTTGCCGCCACCCTGGGTTAGCGCCCAGAGCGACATGGCCGACTCGTAGGCGGCCTGGGCGTCGAGCGTGTTGGCGGCATTGGTATTCGAAGTCCGATAGGGGATGCCATATTTGCGGGCGAGCTGGCCGCCGGCAACCACCGCCTTCATGTATTCCGGCGTACCGAAGGCGGGGGCACCGGTCTTCATGTCGACGTTGGAGGTGAAGCCGCCATACATCACAGGCGCGCCGCGCCTGATCATCTGGGTGAAGGCGATGCCGCAGAGCGCTTCGGCATTCTGCTGGACAAGGGCGCCGGCAATCGTCACCGGGGCCATGGCGCCGGCCAATGTGAAGGGCGTGACCACCACGACCTGGTTGCGCGAGGACATCTCGATGATGCCCTGGAGCATCGGCCCGTCGAGGCGGAGCGGTGAGGAGGTGTTGATGATGGTGAAGAGCGAAGGCTCGCGCTCCATCTGTTCCATCGTAATGCCGCGGCCGATCCGGGCGATCTCGATGCCATCGGTGTTGCGCTGTTTCCCAAGAGAATAGGCGTGGAAGACCTTGTCGGTGAGCTTCACCATGTCCGAGAGGCAATCGAGGTGGCGCACCGAGGCATGCAGGTCGACCGGCTCGACCGGATAGCCTCCGGTCGTGTGGACGATGTCGTAGGATTGGGCGAGCTTCACCAGCTTGCGGAAGTCTTCGTGGTTGCCCGTGCGGCGACCGCCGTCCCGATCGGCGACGAAGGGGGCGCTGGCGATCTGGGCAAAGACGAGATTGTTGCCGCCGATCGCAACGTTGCGCGCCGGGTTGCGGGCATGCATGGTGAAGGAGGAGGGGGCGGAGGCGATCATCTCCATGATCAGCCCGCGGTCGAAGCGCACGCGGTCGGTACCGGCCAGTACGTCGGCGCCGGCGGCCTTCATCCGGTCGCGAGCCTCCGGCAGGATGATGTCCATGCCGATCTCTTCGAGGATCGTCAATGATGCGTCGTGGATCGCTTCGAGCGCATCCTCGGACAGCACGGTGGACTTTGTCAGCGTATTGACAAGATTGAGGTATTTTACGCCGGGGGATTTGCGCGCCCGTTCGGCGCCGCGGCCGCTTGGCCTGCGCCGCCGCTCCAGCGGCGACGAAGCTGCATCGCCGGTTGCTGCATCGGGAAACTGATCGTCGTTCATGAAGGACCCACCGCGTTGCCGATGGCTGTGTGTCGCAGATTCCCGGTTGCTATGGCCCGCCATTTGCGACAGTTCAGTTCTCTGGTGGAGTAAATCGCTTCCGCTGACGCAATTTTGCGGACCGATGGCGCAACCGTTCAAGACATGCCGCCATCGGGGAGGCGTCGCTAGGAGCGCTCACCCCGCAGCATCTCGCGCTTGCCGGCAAAACCCTTGCGTTTCTCGACGACGAAGCCGGCCGCCTGGAGATTGCGCCGGACGAAACCGGCGGCGGCGTAGGTCGCAAAGCCTCCGCCGGGGAGGGTCTTTTCGAACACGAGCCGCATCAGTTCTTCCGACCACATGTCGGGATTGCGCGAGGGCGCGAAGCCGTCGAGATACCAGGCATCGAACGACTGAGCGCGGACAACCCCATCCAGGGCGGTGCTGCAGACGACCGTGAGGCTGACGCCGTCGCCGAAATCGATATGGACGTCACCGTCGGGGTCTGCCGGCCAGCGCGAGACCAGAGCCCGGCGTTCCGTGTCGATCTCCGGCCAGTGGCTGAGCGCGCGCGAAATTTCGTCAGCGGCCATCGGGAAGCGCTCGAACGAGACGAAGTGCAGACGGTCGCCTGCCCCTGCGGTGATTTTCCATTGGCGCCAGGTTTCGCAGAAATTAAGGCCGGTGCCGAAGCCCAGTTCGCCGATGCGGAAGGTGCCTGCGCCGACCCAGCGTTCCGGCAGGCCATTGCCTGAAAGGAACACGTGGCCGCATTCCAGCCGCCCGTCGGTGCGGCAATAAAAGTGATCGCCAAACTCCCGGGAATAGGGCATATCGCCCTCGTGCCAATCAAGGTTTTGGTGCGCTGGCGGGTCGATCGGGTCTGCTGGTCCTGTCATGGCAAAGGCGATAGTCCGCCGGCCGGAGAAGGTCAATCGATGAGCGAACTTTTGGTCATCGGCGGCGGCGTCATGGGGCTGTGGGCCGCCCTTTGCGCCGCGCGCAAGGGCATGAAGGTGCGGCTCGTCGAGCAGCGGTCAATCGGCGCCGGCGCCAGCGGCGGCCTGCTGGGCGCGCTCATGCCGCATATGCCCGATCGCTGGAATGAAAAGAAACAGTTCCAGTTCGATGCACTGGTGTCGCTCGAAGAAGAGGTTGCACAGCTCGAAGCCCAGACGGGATTGTCGACCGGTTATCGGCGCACCGGGCGACTGATGCCGCTTGCCAAGCCACATCTGCGTGACATTGCTCTACGGCACGAGCAGGATGCGCAACAGCAATGGCGCGCCGGCGAGCGGCAATTCTTCTGGCATGTCCAGGAAAACGGACCGGAGGGCTGGCCCGCCGAAGAGGCAACGGCGCATGGCGTCGTTTTCGATACGCTCGCCGCGCGAGTGTCGCCGCGCCGCACTTTGACGGCCCTGCGCGCCGCGCTGTCGCAGTTGAAGAGCGTTCAGATCGACGAAAGTGCAGGCGTTCGCAGCATCCTGCCTGCGCATGGCCAGGTCGAGCGCGACGATGGCAGCCGGCTCAGCTTCGACCATTGCATCATCGCTGCCGGCATCGGCAGCTTCCCGCTGATTGATGCCGTGTCGGGTCCGCTGAAAGCGACGAGCGGCACGGCGGTCAAGGGCCAGGCAGCGCTCCTGAAGGCGGCCGTTGATCCGGACCTGCCGGTTATCTTCACCGATGGCGTCTATGTCATCGCCCATGACGACGGCCATGTGGCGATCGGCAGCACCAGTGAGAACAGCTTTGCCGATCCGCTATCCACGGACGAACAGCTCGACGATCTGCTGCGGCGCGCAACCCTATTGGCGCCGCGTCTGGCAGACGCCCAGGTGGTGGAGCGTTGGGCCGGGCTCAGGCCGAAATCGGCCGGGCGTGAGCCCACGGTCGGGCGGCATCCTGATCATCCGAACATCTCCGTGCTGACCGGCGGCTTCAAGGTGAGCTTCGGCATCGCGCATCGTTTGGCGCGTTTCGTCATCGACGAGATCACCGGCGTTCCGACGATCGATATCCCCGATTCTTTCCTTTGCCGGAATCACATCGCGGCGCTTCGAGAGAAACACCTCTAGGACTGGACACAGGAAAGGCCCCGCCGCTGGCGGAGCCTTGAATGCTCGGACTATCGCAAGTCCGACCTTACATCCAGTAGGGCGGCACGCCATAATAGTCGTAGACGCGGCGGCCGTTTTCTTCGTTCCAATCGTACTCCTCGTTGCCGCGATATTTCGGTGCACGATCGACCTGATCGCGCGTCACGTCGGTGCGGTAGCCGCCAAGGTTCTCGTCATAGGTCAGCTTTGCCCAGGGCAGCGGATAGTGGTCTTCGCCAAGGCCGAGAAAGCCGCCGAAACCGAGCACGGCATAGGCCACCCGACCGCTGCGCTTTTCGATGATCACGCGTTCGATCGAGCCGATGTGCTTTTTGTCGGAGCCATAAACCTTCGTGCCTTCAACCTTGTCGCTCGCAATCAGGTCATGGGTTTCCTTGATACGGGCGTCCTGCAGGTTTGCGTTGTGATAGCTCACGCTTCTTCTCCATCCTTGATTGTTACCAAGAGGGAACGGCTGGTTGGCTGGATGGTTCCGAAAATCTGGCGCAAACCGGCGCACTCGCGCGGTTTTGCCCCGTCCACTTCGTCAATCTGTCACGCAAATCACCTAAGACGCGGCCAACAGATCACGATGATCGCGCGTCGGGGCATCGAAGATCATGAGGGTGATCGAACTCATTGGGCGGGATGAGGAATCCGCAGATACTTTCCTCATGCCGTAAGGGATAGCTGGAGCCAGCCATGCGCTACGCCATTTGTTTTACGCCGCCGATGGCCGACCCGCTTTCCGTGGTCGCCGCAAGCTGGCTTGGGCGCAACGTCTATTCCGGCGAGCCGACGGAATTGCCCTCGGTCACAGGCCTGAGCTCCGCCGACATCGCCTACCACACGGCGGTGCCGCGCCGCTTCGGTTTCCACGCGGTGATGATGTCGCCGTTTCGTCTGCACCCGGAGATGACGGAATCACAGCTGCTGAAGGCGCTGATGCATTTTGCCGGCGCGCAGACGCCGTTTGAAATCGATCGCCTGGAGGTCGCGCGCATCGGCCGGTGCTTCGGCCTGATGCCGCAGGTGCCGAGCACCGCGATGCATCTGTTGGCGGCCAACGTCGTCCAGGAATTCGATGCCTTTCGCGCGCCGCTCAGCGAGGACGAGATCGAGCGTTCCGACCCGGATCGGCTGACCGCACCGCAGTTTTCCAATCTCCATCGCTGGGGCGATCCTCATGTGATGGACGAATATCGCTTCCACATGATGCTGACCGGCCCGTTGGCGTCCGACGCGATGCGCCAGGTCGAGCCACCCCTGCGCGAGCTGTTGGAGCCGTGCCTCGCGACGCCGCTTTCCGTCGGCAGCCTTGCCCTCTTCGTCGAGCAGGAGACCGGCGCGCCCTTGCGTGTGCACTCGCAGCATCCGCTCGGCAAGATCTCCACGAACGCCCGCGCCGAGCGCGCCAAACGCATGGTCGCCGATCCCTCGCTCGGTTCGGGATCGATGCGACCCTTACCGCTCATTGTCGCGGCATTGATGGCGCAGCGTTAGCAACAGCACAGAATTCAGCCTTCGTCTCCCTCCGAGATCACCGTTCAGCGACCCTCCGCTGGCAGATTTCGGTATCGACAATCCGGTCGGCGGTGATACCGTTCGGGAAAAATCGAAGGGTGATTTGATGTCTGAGACTAAGTATCCGCGCGATCTCGTTGGCTATGGCCGCAATCCGCCGAAGGCAAACTGGCCGGGCGACGCGCGCATTGCCGTGCAGTTCGTGCTGAATTACGAGGAGGGTGGCGAAAGCTGCATTCTCGATGGCGATCCGGCTTCCGAATGTCTGCTATCCGAGATCGTCGGCGCGCAGCCCTGGCATGGCCAGCGTAACCTCAACATGGAATCGATCTACGAGTACGGCGCGCGCTCCGGTTTCTGGCGGCTGTGGCGCATGTTCACGAGCCGCAACGTGCCCCTGACTGTCTATGGCGTGACGCAGGCGATGGCGCGCAATCCGGAAGCGGTTGCGGCCATGAAGGAAGCCGGCTGGGAGATTGCCAGCCACGGCCTGCGCTGGCTCGAATACAAGGATTTCCCCGAAGAGGTCGAACGCGAGCATATCCGCGAGGTCGTCCGCCTGCACACGGAACTCACCGGCGAGCGGCCGCTCGGCATCTACCAAGGCAAGCCTTCGTCCAATACGCTGAAGCTGGTGCTGGAAGAGGGCGGTTTCCTCTATTCCTGCGACAGCTATGCCGACGAACTGCCCTACTGGGTGCCCGGCCTGCCGGCCGACAAACCGCACCTGATCATCCCCTACACGCTTGACGCCAACGACATGCGCTTCGCAACGCCGCAGGGCTTCAACAGCGGCGACCAGTTCTTCAGCTACCTGAAGGACACATTCGACGTGCTTTACGAGGAAGGCCGCCAGGGCGACGCCAAGATGATGAACATCGGCCTGCACTGCAGGCTCGTCGGGCGCCCGGGTCGTGCGGCCGCGCTCGCCCGCTTCATCGATTACGTCATGTCGCATGACAAGGTCTGGGTGCCCCGGCGCATCGATATCGCCAACCACTGGTACCAGCACCACAAGCCGGAAGGGGCGCTCTGATGTCCGACCGCGACGCCTTCGTCGCCCGTTTCGGCGGCGTGTTCGAGCATTCACCCTGGGTGGCCGAACGCGCCTTCGATCGCGCCACGACGGCGGGCCTGATGGCGGGCAACGTGCATTCGGCACTCTGCCAGGCTTTTCGTGCGGCATTGCCGCGCGAGAAGCTACAGGTCTTGCGCGCCCATCCCGATCTTGCCGGCAAGCTGGCGATCGCGGGCAAGCTGACGGCGGACTCGACGGCGGAGCAAGCGTCTGCCGGTCTCGACCGGCTGACGCCCGAGGAGCATCAGCGCTTCACGGCGCTGAACGATGCCTACGCGAAGAAATTCGGCTTTCCCTTCATCATCGCTGTTAAGGGGCTGACCAAGGGGCAGATTCTCGCCGCCTTCGAAAGCCGCATTGACAATTCGCCCGAAGAGGAATTTGAAACCGCTTGCGCGCAGGTGGAGAAAATCGCCCGCCTGCGGCTGCAGTCGATGCTTCCTGGAGACGAAAATGCCTGACAAAACCGTTCGATACGCGCCCTCACTCACCAGGGGGACCATCGAACTGGATCTCGCAAGCGCACTGATGCACGAGGTTCATGCCTGATGTCGCGCCGACTTAAGATCGAACCGCTGACGCGCGACGCCTTTGCACCTTTCGGAACCGTCATCGAGGCCGACCCGGCGACAATGCGCTACATCAACGGCGGCAACACGGAACGTTTCCATGGGCTGGCGCGCGCCGATGTCGTGGGCGACGGTGCCAACGTCATCATCAACATCTTCCGCGGCCAGCCGCGCGCATTTCCCTATTCTGTGTCGATGATGGAGCGCCACCCGCTCGGCAGCCAGAGCTTTTCGCCGCTCGATGACCGCCCCTGGCTCGTCGTCGTTGCCGAAGACCGGGACGGCCGCCCCGGCGAGCCGCGGGTGTTTCAGGCAAGCGGCCGGCAGGGCGTCAATTACGGCCGCAATGTCTGGCACCACCCGCTGATGTCGGTCGGTTCGGTCAGCGATTTCCTGATCGTCGACCGCGAAGGGCCGGGCAACAATCTCGAAGAGTACTTTTATGACGAGCCCTTCGTCATCGAGAGTGCGATCTAGCGACTGATGGAAAATGCGGACGTCTTCGTCCGCATCCCGTGCCAGTTTATGAAAGAGGATGAGATGAGCAGCACCGGCCGCCTGACGACCCATGTTCTCGATACCGCACTCGGCAAGCCGGCCGAAGGGCTGCGCATCGATCTCTACTGGCTGGAGGGTGAGGAGCGGCAGTTGATCCGCACCGTACACACAAACAGCGACGGCCGCGTCGACGGACCCATGGTCGAAGGCATCGGTTTCATGGCCGGCAACTACGAACTCGTCTTCCACGCTGGCGACTACCTGCGCCGGTCAGGCACAACGCTGCCGGAGCCGGCCTTCCTCGACCGCATCCCCTTGCGCTTCGGCATCGCCGATCCGGCGAGCCACTACCACGTGCCGCTGCTGCTTTCGCCCTATGGATACTCGACCTATCGGGGGAGTTGAAGCTTAGGGGGCGTGCGCTCGCTTCGCCGTTTTGCCGGAAGGACCACTTCAAGCTCCCTCATCCTCGCCCTTGTGGCGGGGATCCAGCGACCCGATGTCCGTCGGGTCAAAAGACCTTTCAGCCCAAGGAATTGGGCTGCTCCGCAGTTCCGGTGGAACTGCTCGGGATTCCTGTGACAGGCACAGGAATGAGGGCCGGACTGGCTGATGCCGCGGCCTATTCCGCCAGAATGCTGCGGTCGACGTCGTTGATGTTGCGCTTGCCGCAGAGCGCCATGGTGATGTCCATCTCCTTGCGGATGATCTCCAGCGCCTTGGTCACGCCCTCCTTGCCCATGGCGCCGAGGCCATAGAGGAACGGGCGGCCGATATAGGTGCCCTTGGCGCCCATGGCGACGGCTTTCAGCACGTCCTGGCCGGAGCGGATGCCGCCGTCGACATGGACTTCGATCTGGTGGCCGACGGCATCGACGATGCGCGGCAGCATGCTGATCGAGGAATGGGCGCCGTCGAGCTGCCGGCCGCCGTGGTTGGAAACGATGATCGCGTCGGCGCCGGTGGCGGCCGCCATCTTGGCGTCTTCCGGGTCGAGGATACCCTTGAGGATCAGCGGCCCGCCCCAGCGTTCCTTGATCCAGGCAACATCCTTCCAGGACAGCTGCGGATCGAACTGTTCGGCCGTCCAGGCTCCGAGCGAGGAAAGATCGGTGACGCTCTTTGCGTGGCCGACGATGTTGCGGAAGGTGCGGCGCTTGGTGCCGAGCATCTTCATGCACCAGCCGGGACGTGTCGCCATCTGCCAGAGGTGCTTCGGCGTCATCTTCGGCGGCGCGGAGAGGCCGTTTCTCAGGTCCTTGTGGCGCTGGCCGAGAATCTGCAGGTCGAGCGTCAGCACCAGCGCCGAGCATTTGGCCGCCTTGGCGCGGTCGATCAGGTTCAGCACGAATTCGCGCTCGCGCATGACATAGAGCTGGAACCAGAAGGGTTTGGTCGTGACCGAGGCGACGTCCTCGATCGAGCAGATGCTCATGGTCGAGAGCGTGAAGGGTACGCCGAAGGCTTCGGCCGCCTGGGCCGCCAGCATCTCGCCGTCGGCGTGCTGCATGCCGGTGAGGCCAGTCGGTGCAAGCGCCACCGGCATCGACACCTTCTGGCCGATCATCGTCGTTTCGAGCGACCGGTCGGTCATGTCGACCAACACGCGCTGGCGCAGCTTCACCTTGGCAAAATCCTCCTCGTTGGCGCGGTAGGTGCCTTCGGTCCAGGCGCCGCTGTCGGCATAGTCGAAGAAGAGCTTCGGCACCCGGCGCTTGGCAAGAGCCTTGAGGTCGCTGATTTCGAGGATTTGCGTCATGGAAACGGCCTTCGTCTGGATCACGAGTTGAAGCGGGATGCGGGCAAGCCGCACATGCCATTCTCAGCAGAGATGCCGAGCCATTACCATGTTTGCCGGAGGCTTGTTAATAGCCTCGACGCAAAGAGGTCAATTTTCTTGACCTCTTTGCGTTTGGCACATCATGCCGTAGCCAATTCCGATTTCGCAGGCCTGCCGGCGACATAGGTTTCGACGATCGCGCGATCGTCGCCCATCGTCTGCAGTAGGAAGAGCTCGTCGGCCAGAGAATTGACCACTTCGGCCCTGAGCGCCATGGCCGGCGTTGCCGCCATGTCGAGCACGATGAAATCGGCGTCGGTGCCGGATTCCAGCGTGCCGATCCTGTCGACGAGCGACAGCGCCTCGGCGTTGCCGCGGGTCATCATGAAGAAGCTGTCGAAGGGGTTCAGCCGCTCGCCTTGCAGCTGCAGGATCTTGTAGGCCTCGTCGAGCGTCTTCAGCATGGAATAGCTGGTGCCGCCGCCGATGTCGGAGGCGACCGAGGTGCGCACCGGCTTGTCGCGGCGGTTGAGTGCGCGGAGCGGAAAGAGGCCGGAGCCGAGGAAGAGATTGGACGTCGGGCAAAAGACAGCGACCGAGCCGGTCTCGCTCATGACATCCGCTTCGCGCTCGGAGAGATGGATGCAGTGGCCGAAGAGGCTCTTGCGCCCGAGCAGGCCGTAGCGGGCGTAGACGTCGGTATAGTCCTTGGCCTCCGGATAAAGTTCGCAGGTAAAGGCGATCTCGTCGCGGTTTTCCGAAAGGTGGGTCTGCACGTGCAGGTCCGGGAATTCGTGCACCAGCGACTTGGCGACATCCATCTGTTCGGGCGTCGAGGTGATGGCGAAGCGCGGGGTGATGGCGACGTGGTTGCGGCCCTTGCCGTGCCATTCGCGGATCACCGCGCGGGTTTCGTCGTAACCCATCTGAGGCGTGTCGAGCAGGCCTTGCGGTGCATTGCGGTCCATCATCACCTTGCCGGCGATCATGCGCATGTCGCGCCTGAGCGCCTCGGCGAAGAAGGCATCGGCGGATGCCTTGTGCACGGAGCAATAGGCGGTCGCCGTCGTCGTGCCATGGCGCACCATCTCATCGAAGAAGCGCGTTGCAATGCGGGTCGCATGGGCGCTCTCGACGAAGCGGCATTCCTCCGGGAAGGTATAGGTGTTCAGCCACTCCAGCAGGTTGGCGGCATAGGAGGCCATCACCTGCATCTGCGGGAAATGCAGGTGTGTGTCGATGAATCCGGGCACGATCAGGTGCGGGCGGTGATCGATTTCCACCACCTCTCCCGGAGCCCCGGCCTTGACGGCGACATAGCCGCCGCTGGCAATGATCTCTCCACCCGCCACCAGCAAGGCACCGTCGCTTTCGTAGCTGTAGGCGCCACTATCGTCGATCGACATCGGCGCGCGGTGAAAGCTCAGCAATCGGCCGCGGATGAGGGTGGTGGTCATTGTGTCTTGCCTTCCTCGACGGCGCTTTCGAACCAGGCTGTCAGCAGCTGGCGCTCGTCCGTCGTCATATCTGTCACGTTGCCGGGCGGCATCGCGTGGCTGCGCCCGGCCTGGATATAGATTTCGCGGGCATGGGCGGCAATCTCCGCGTCGCTTTCCAGCATCACGCCCTTCGGCGCCTGGGTGATGCCCTCGTAAACGGGCTCCGCCGCATGGCACATCGAACAGCGTGTCGAGACCGTGTCCTTGACGGCGGGGAAGTGGGCATTGGCGGCGAAGCGGGTGAAGGCCGGCGCAACCTCGGCCTTCTCGCCGCCGGTCAGCACCTTCGGCACGGTCGAGAGCCACATGATCAGGATGAAGATCAGCGCGGTGACGAGCCAGGTCCAGGTGGGCTTGCCCTTGCGCGCATGGGTGGTGTTGAACCAGTGGCGGATGGTGACGCCCATCAGGAAGACCAGC
This sequence comes from Ensifer sp. SSB1, assembly GCF_016652895.1. Classification (NCBI taxonomy): domain Bacteria; kingdom Pseudomonadati; phylum Pseudomonadota; class Alphaproteobacteria; order Hyphomicrobiales; family Rhizobiaceae; genus Ensifer; species Ensifer sp. SSB1. Next base: position 5,595 of record NZ_JAEPRP010000080.1, on the reverse strand, counting down.
GCCGCGATGATCCAGTTGAACGCGGTGGCGAAAGCCAGCGGGTAGTGGTTCGACAGCATGAAGAAGATGACGGGCAGCGTCAGGTAGTTGTTGTGCAGCGAGCGCTGCTTGGCCTGGGCGCCGAGCTTCGGGTCCGGCGTGCGGCCGGCGATCAGATCCGCGACGACGATCTTCTGGTTGGGGATGATGATGAAGAACACATTGGCCGACATGATCGTCGCGGTGAAGGCGCCGAGATGCAGGAAGGCGGCGCGACCGGTGAAGACCTGGGTGTAGCCCCAGGCCATGGCGACGAGCGCCACATAGAGTAGCGCCATCAGTCCCCGGGTGTTCTTGCCGATTGGCGACTTGCACAAGAGGTCATAAAACAGCCAGCCGATGCCGAGCGAGGCGAGCGAGATCAGGATCGCCGTCGTTGCCGAGATGTCGAGCACATGGCGGTCGACCAGGAAGAGATCGGCGCCGCCATAGTAGACGACACAGAGCATGGCGAAGCCCGAGAGCCACGTCACGTAGGATTCCCATTTGAACCAGGTGAGGTGCTCGGGCATCGAGGCCGGCGCCACCAGATATTTCTGGATGTGGTAGAAGCCGCCGCCATGGACCTGCCATTCCTCGCCATAGGCGCCGACCGGCAGGTGGTCGCGCTTCACCAGGCCAAGATCGAGCGCGATGAAATAGAAGGATGAGCCGATCCAGGCGATGGCCGTAATTACGTGCAGCCAGCGCACGGCAAAGGCCAGCCATTCCCAGGCGATGGCGAATTCGTACATTCAGATCCCCTTTGTCTCCGTTACCTCACTTTGCGCATAAACAGCGGAGCGGAAAAGGGGCCTTGGCGCTCCTCAAGCGCTATTTGCTTGCAGGAACTGTGGTGGGCAGAGCTCGCCGAGGATCCAGTCGCGGAAAATCCGGATCTTCGGCGTGTTGCGGCGGGCGTGCGGATAGGCGAGCCAATAGTCGCAGCCGTCGCTGCAGCGAAGATCGAAGGGCTGGTAGAGGCGGCCGAGTGCGACGTCATCGGGATAGAATTCCGGCGTCAGGATCGCCACACCCTGGCCGGCAATTGCGGCGCGTGCCTCGAACGTCTGGGCGCCGAGCCGGCTGTGCGGCCGGCCCTCGAGATCAGGGTCCTCGACGCCGGCGGCCTTGAACCACATAGGCCACCAGGGATCGCCCGCATCGATAATCCGGAGCTTCAGGAGGTCGCGCGGCTCGTGCACGCCGCCGATGGTTTCGGCAAGCGCCGGGCTCAGCATGGGGCTGAACTCGACACGCATCAGCGGGTGTGTGTCGAGGCCGGGCCAGACGCCACCACCCGAGCGGATGGCGAGATCGGCTGGCTCGCGGGTGAAATCGGTGAGCGAGTCGCTGGTCGTCAGCCGGACGGCGATGTTCGGATGGGCGAGTTGGAAGCTGCCGATATTGCGGGCAAGCCATTGCGAGGCGAAGGTCGGCGTCGAGCTGATCAAAAGCGCGCTGTCGATATCGCCGCGGGCATTGGAAACGGCTTCCTGCAGCATCTCGAAGGCTTCGGTCACGCGTGGCGCCATGCGCTGGCCCACATCCGTCAGCGAGATCTGGCGCGGGCGGCGCAGGAACAGCGGCTCGCCGACATTCTCCTCGATCAACTTAACCTGGTAGCTCACGGCCGTCTGGGTCATGCCCAGCTCTTCGCCGGCCTTGGTGAAGCTGCCGAGCCTTGCAACCGCCTCGAAGACCCGGAGCGCATTCAGCGGAAACTGCTTCGACATCTTCATGGATAAGTTCTCTTGATGCATGCAGACGGATGTTCGATTGGATTTCGATCCTCCTCCACGGCATCCTTCAAGTCAACTTCCCAAGACGAAACAGGTGCTGACGTGACTTGCGATACATTCGAACATACTGAAAGAAAACCGTTTCTTTTATTCGATCCGGTCATCCGGCTCGCGGCCGCCCTGTTCGGCGGCCTCGTTGCCGCCAAGCCGACATTGGACGTCGGGGCGCTCCCGGATCATATCAAGAGAGACATGGGTTTCATGGATGGCCGTGGCGCCTATGGCGATGACGAAGAGGCAATGGCCAACTCTCGCCGCCTTTTCAGCGTCGATGAACTGCCGCGGTTTTAACGTTGACGACGATGGCCGTCAGGTATGCCGAAGGCGCTCGACGGCCATCAGCACACGCTCCGGTGTTGCCGGGGCGTCAAGGCGCGGGCACTCGCGATAATCCGCAACGCTTGCCACCGCCATCGACAGCGCTTCGAGCACCGAGATCGGCAGCATGAAAGGCGGCTCTCCCACCGCCTTGGAGCGGCCGATGGTCTTTTCGGCGTTGGCCGACCATTCGGCGAGCTTGACGTTGAAGATCTTCGGGCGGTCGGAGGCGAGCGGGATCTTGTAGGTGGAGGGGGCGTGCGTGCGTAGCCGTCCCTTGTCGTCCCACCAGAGCTCTTCCGTCGTCAGCCAGCCCATGCCCTGAACGAAGCCGCCTTCGATCTGGCCGATGTCGATCGCCGGATTGAGCGAACGGCCGACATCGTGCAGCACGTCGACGCGATCGACGATGTATTCGCCAGTCAGTATGTCGATCGACACCTCTGAAACCGAAGCGCCATAGGCGAAGTAATAGAAGGGCGTGCCGCGGCCGCTGGCGCGATCCCAATGGATTTTCGGCGTCTTGTAATAGCCGGCGGCCGATAGCTGGATGCGGCCCATATAGGCCTGCTTGATGAACTCGGGGAAGGGGATGAGCTCTTCGCCGATCTTCACATGATTGGCGACGAAGCTGACATTCTCGGGCGTCGTCTGCCAGCGCTCGCAGGCAAAGCCAACGAGACGCTCCTTGATCTGGCGCGCGGCGTCATGAGCCGCCATGCCGTTGAGATCGGAGCCCGAGGAGGCGGCGGTCGCAGATGTATTCGGCACCTTGCCGGTCGTCGTCGCGGTGATGCGGACCCGATCGAGATCGACCTGGAAACTGTCGGCGATCACCTGAGCGACCTTGATGTAGAGGCCCTGGCCCATCTCGGTGCCGCCATGGTTCAGATGGATCGAGCCATCCTGGTAGATGTGCACCAGCGCGCCCGCCTGGTTGAAGGCGGTGAGCGTGAAGGAGATGCCGAACTTCACCGGAGTCAGCGCGATGCCCTTGCGGATGACGCGGCTATTCCGGTTGAACTCGAGGACCGCCTGGCGGCGCGCCTGATAGTCTGCGCTTTCTTCGAGTTCGGCGACGATGCGCGCTATGATGTTGTCTTCGACCTGTTGGTGGTAGGGCGTGATGTCCCGGCCAGAACCCTTTTCACCGTAGAAGTTCAGCTTGCGGATTTCGAGCGGGTCCTTGCCGAGCTGGTAGGCGATCTCCTCGATGATGCGTTCGCCGCCGACCATGCCTTGCGGGCCGCCGAAACCGCGATAGGCGGTGTTGGAGACGGTGTTGGTCTTCAGCGGCTGTGAGGTGAGCTTCACATGCGGGAAGAAATAGGAGCTGTCGGCATGAAACAGCGCCCGGTCGGTGACGGGGCCGGAGAGGTCTGACGAGTAGCCGCAGCGCGCCGCGTAGTTCGCGTGCACCGCATGGATGCGCCCGTCGTCGTCGAAGCCGACATTGTAGTCGACGAGGAAGTCGTGGCGCTTGCCGGTCGCCGTCATGTCCTCGTCCCGATCAGGGCGGAACTTGACTGCACGGTTGAGCTTCTTCGCCGCCACGGCGGCAAGCGCTGCGAACTGGTTTCCTTGCGTTTCCTTGCCGCCGAAGCCACCACCCATGCGGCGCACGTTCACGGTCACCGCATTGGAGGGCACGCCGAGCACGTGCGAGACCATGTGCTGGATCTCGCTTGGATGCTGGGTCGAGGACCAGACGGTGACCTCGTCGTCCTCGCCGGGAATGGCAAGGGCGATATGGCCTTCGAGGTAGAAATGCTCCTGTCCGCCGATGCGCATGCTGCCTTTGAGCCGCCGTGGCGCCTTTTCCAGCTCCGCCTCGGCATCGCCGCGCTGCAGGGTGAGCGGCTGGGTGACCAACTGCCCGCCATGGGCGACGGCATCGAGAATGTCGGTGAAATGCGGCAGGTCGCGATAGGTGATCTTGGCGAACCTTGCCGCCCGACGGGCGATGTCACGGGTTTCTGCAATCACGGCGAAGGCCGGCTGGCCATGAAACTGCACGAGGCCATCGGCAAGCACCGGCTCGTCATGCAGGTGGCTCGGGCTGATGTCGTTGGAATGCGGCATGTCCTTGGCGGTCAGCACCAGCATGACACCGGGCACGGCGGCGACGGCCGAAAGGTCCATGGCGGTGATTTCCGCATGCGCCCGGTCGGTCATGCCAAGCGCGCCATGCAGCGTGCCCGCGGGTTCGGGCATGTCGTCGATATAGTCAGCGGTGCCGGAGACGTGCTTGTGGGCGCTATCGTGACGCTGCGAGACATGCATCTCGCCGCGGATCGCCTTGCGTTCCTCGAAGGTGGACTTGTCCATGGTCATTTGTCTCCCGCAGCAAAGCGAACCAGTTGCGCAGGCTCGCCGCCACTTTCCAGGAAGAAACGCATCAGGAGGTTTTTCGCCGTCAGCATGCGATAGTCACTCGTCGCCCGCCAATCGGTCAGCGGCTGGTAGTCGGTCTCGAAGGTAGCTTGTGCTGCGCGAACAGTCTCCTCGGTCCAAGGCTTGCCGATCAGCGCGGCCTCGACGTTCGTGGCGCGCTTTGGCGTGGCGGCCATGCCGCCGAAGGCGATGCGGGCAGAGCGGACGACGCCGTTTTCCACGGACAGCCGGAAGGCGCCGAGCAGGGCGGAGATATCCTCGTCGCGCCGCTTGGAGATCTTGTATGCGGCAAAGAGCTCATCCTCCGGCAGGCGCGGCACGAAGACGCTCTCGACGAATTCGCCGGGCTGTCGGTCCTGTTTCCCATAGGCGATGAAGAAGTCTTCGAGCGATAGCGTTCGGCGGCCCGCTTTGGAGCGCAGCGTCACGGTCGCACCGAGAGCGATCAGTGGCGGCGGGCTGTCGCCGATCGGCGACCCATTGGCGATGTTGCCGCCGATCGTGCCCATGTTGCGCACCTGCTCGCCGCCGATGCGGTTGATCAGGGGACCGAGGCCGGGAAAGGCCTTGGCAAGCGCTGCATAGGCCATGGTGTAGCTGACGCCGGCGCCGATCGTCAGGCCTGCCTCGTTCTCGTCGATACGCTGCAGCTCGGCGATGCCGTTGATGAAGATGACCGGGTTGATCGGCCGCATCTGCTTGGTCACCCACAGACCGACATCGGTGGAGCCGGCAACGACTGTCGCCCCCGGATTGTCCGCAAGGGCTTCCGCAAGCCCGTTACCGTCGGCCGGCACGATCAGACAGTTTTCATCCTGGCGGACGGTGATCGTCTCGGCCGGTGCCAGTGCCTTCAGTCGAGCGGTAATCGTTTCCCGCTCTCTTGCGATAGGATCGAAGATGTCAGAAGGCCGTGCCTTGGCGGCTGCTTCGGCTGCGCGCACGATCGGCTCATAGCCGGTGCAACGACAGAGATTGCCTTGCAGCGCCTTTTCGATGTCGGCGCGGCTGGGGTCGTCATTCGCAAGCCACAGGCCATAGAGCGACATGACGAAGCCGGGCG
>NZ_JAEPRP010000079.1:0-31868 GCF_016652895.1 Ensifer sp. SSB1 | reverse complement strand
GGCGATGGATCTCTTTGACGAAGTCGGCCCGCTCGTAGTCGATCGGCGTGGCCCCGAGATCGGATACGATCTGATGAGTTGCAAGAGATGCAGTCCCATACATCTCCAGACCTGCCAGGCGACCAAGTTGCAGGAGAGCCGTGCCCACTCCGCCGGCCGCGCCATGAATAAGGACCCGTTGTCCCGGTGAGGCATGCCCAAGCCGATGCATCATCTGATAGGCCGTAACGTAGTTCAGCACGAGGCTAACTGCCTCGGCGGGATCAACACCAGTTGGAACCGGAGTGAGTTCATCTTCCGGCAGGCAGATGAACTGGGCGTAGCCACCATGAATGGGCAGCGCCGCAACCATTTTACCAACCATCGAATGGGACGCTCCCTCTCCGGCCTCGTCAACGACGCCTATAATGTCCCATCCTGGCGTGAATGGCAGGGTCGTCTTTTCCGGATGAATCCCCTCCCGCATCAATAGCTCTGCGAAGGAGACGCCAGCGGCGATTGTTCGCACCCGCAGCTCACCTGATGTCGGATGGGGCGCGTCTTCCTCCACGATCTCCAGAACTTCAGGTCCGCCATAGTGGCGAACAACGATCCGCAGAGACTTCATTGGCGGGCTCCATCCAGATTAGGCTCCCCCACTGAGGCAAACTCAGTCGAAAAAGTAGCGCACGCTGGTCTGAAGCGAATTGCTCCAGATCAAACCCACCAGAAATCGGTCGCCACCCACGAATAGCTGCTTATTTGCGCAGAATGAGATTGGGACGCAGCCACTACAGTGGCTGGACCAGCTGCCATGGGGCGTGATTGGAAACAAATGACCGTTTGGGCTCACGAGCCCGACCCGGCAGGTTGAACGTCTTATATCTTCGTTGCGAAGCCGGAAAGCCGCCAGTCCGTTTCCGGCCCCAGTCAAGACGCTCGCCCCTATCCTTCGTCTTCAGCGCAATTGAAGCGTCGGGCGTTCCATTCTCGGCTTGGGAATGAATGCGCGGCCAGCGCCGCCCACAGTCACACATAATTCGCAACCAGGGACAGCCTAGCCTCCGCGGCACAATCGACGTAATGCTCGACTACTAAGTAAGCAACACAGGGCGGCGCCTTGAGTTATCAGTGGTAAATGTCGGCTAGCTTGTCAGCGCAGTCCCTGGCGGACGAACGGACTGAAAGAAGGCGGTCAAACCGTCGGGAAGCGGAGATTTGGTTGCCATACCACCTCAATACGCAGGAAGAGTCCGAGCAACGGGACTACCAACGTTTCGGCAAGGCATTCTCGGGCAACATCGAGGACTACGAAAAGCGCTTCGGAACAAGGAGCGTTCTCCATTGCAAGGTGAGTGACAAGGACGATCCGACCGAAGACCCCGTTTCGGGCGCGTCGGCAAGCAAACGATTGAGGACACCGGTCCGCTCACCCAGGAGCGCATGAAGAACTTCGACGCCGGCGAGGTCATCCCAAAGGCGCTCGATTTCATGGGATCCGCAAAACAGGCGAACGAACCGTTCTTCGTCTGGCTGAACACCCGCCGCATGCACCTCTATACGCGGCTTAACGACGAATGGCGGTATGCGGCCGAGACCTATACGCCCGAGGCTGACTTCCATGGTTCGGGCATGCTGCAGCATGACCACGATGTCGGGCTCGTGCTGAAGTGGTTCGACGACCAGGGCCTAGCCCGCCGTGACGCGAGAATTGCTTTTCACTTCTTCACGAACGACGTCGAGGAGCATTGCGTGATCAGGCAGCGCGTCCCGAATTCACGAGGAAAGGTCTCGTTCGGCTGTCATTTTGGAGCGCCCCAGGGTTGCGGATTGGTTTGAAATTTTCGTAGAAAGCCATGTGTGGCAAGGCCAAATTTTGCGAACAGGGTGGATCACTGCCATCATCTTGCTCCCTCGCGTTTCATACCCACGTCGCCATCGTTCCGAAATGCAAACCCTGTCCAGTTCAGGACCAGTTGCTCCTTCTTCGGCGACGAAAGCAGCTGGCCGCTGAAGAAACAGGCCTCGCCCGCGCTTGGTCTGTCGGCCAGCCGCATTGTTTTCAGGGTTGCAATTCAACCTTGACCTCTTTGAGCGCCCCTTCAAATTTGGACGGCGTCGTGTAGTCATAGGTGACGGGCGTGCCTGTATCGCTGCCGATATCCTGGTTTTCGGAAAGCGAATACTTGAATGGCGTCGTCTTTTCGATCTTGCCGCTGGCGGCCTCTTTTCCGTCGACCAGCAGTTTCAGGGTGCCGCCTTTGCCGTATTCCTTCGCTCCGTCATACACAAAGGCCATCGTCACATTGTGACTGCCAGCCGGCAAAGCCTTGTCGGCCTTCACCGAATAGAGCTCGACATCGATGTAGTTATGGACAGCCGCCAGCTTTCCGTCCTTCAGATAGAACGCCATGCCGGATTTCGCGACGCCCCCGGCAAAATCAGGCGGCTATACGAGCTGATCAACAATCTTGGCACCTACCTGGGGCAGACGCACCTTCGATCGTCAACTACTGTCGGCGATACTGGTCCGGTCAGCCGAGGCCGTTTGTGTTTTTGCGCGACCGCAAATTAATGCATGTCGCCCAAAAGTGCGCAGCGGTTTTGGGAGAACGACATGCATCAAAACAAAAACTGAAGCGCGTCGCTTGAATTCGTTTCAGCGCGACGCGCTTTAGGTCAAAAGTCTTAGGCCATTAGCTTGTTCTAATTGATACTTTTCCAACACCAGGGAAAAGAGTAGCATTGGTGCCGTTCCAGAGGGGATGGGGCGAGCACAACGGGCCGCGCAATTGCATTCTCCGCCTCGGTCTTGCACGGCCAGATCATGTCTGGGAGGAATGCATGACAAGAACAGCTCGCCTTGGGCGCTGCGGCGTCCTCGTTTTAACCGGTCTTTTGGGGGCATGGCTTGGCGCCGCCACGGCGCGGGCCGAAGATATGAGCAAGGCCGACCTCGAAGCCTTGAAGAAATCGCTGGCCAAGTATGAGGACTACACGGCCGCTGTGCGCGACCTCTATCTGTCGACCGTCGGCTGCGTCTACTACAGCGGCGAGAAGATAGCCGGCGCGATGGACTATCCGAAGGGCGCCATGGGCATCCATTTCGTCAACGTCCCAAGTATCGGCCAGAAGCTCGACCCGATGAAGCCCAACGTCCTGATCTACGAGCCGACGAAGAAGGGCTTGAAACTGGTCGGCGTGGAATGGCTGGTGCAGTTGACGCCGGAGGTCAAGGAAGCCCCAAGCCTGTTCGGCCAGAAATTCATGGGGCCGATGGAGGGACACTACCCGCTGATCCCGAAGGAGTTCGTGCACTACGATCTTCACGCCTGGCTGTTCGCGGACAACCCGAACGGCATGTTCAGTCCGACGAACCCGAAGGTGAAATGCAGCAAGGCCGATTTTCCGATGCTGGAGAAGCCGACCAAAATGATGCCCGGGCCGATGTAAGAGACCGTGAGGCACACAGCGAAAAGAAACGGCCCCGTACGGGGCCGTTTCTCAGACTGCTGACAAACCCCTGGCTTTAGCCGGGCGTGCTCCTCGGCTTTTTGCATCCAACCGCCGATTCACGGAATCGCTCCGAGGGAAACATGGCGTTGATGCATTTAGGGCGCGCCCGATTGGCAATGGTGTTGCCTCGCCATCCCAAACAGCTTCGCGAAACCAGAGATGATAGTCTCTTTGATCTTTTCGAGGGTTATGCTCTGGCATCATCGAAACTCGATGACCTCCTGCGAGAGGTTCCGCGGCAAGAAGACTTATTAACTGAATATCAGGAGACCTGCGCCGACTTGCAGGTCGAGGTTGTCGCATTGCTTACGCTGCTAAACGAACGAGTTTTTCGTTAACCGTCGTTCGACTGCTTTGGCCCTCATGGTAATTACTCGCGTCATACGTGTCCTCTCGTCCTACAAACTACCGCGCCCCTCACCCAGCCACTTGTACAGGGCGCCGGATCTCGGCGAATGCTTACAATCCCTATGACATCGCGAGCTTTCGTTGCCGCCTCCAAGGGCACTCATTCGTTTTCAAGGCACTCCATCGACTGTGCAACAGCTCGTTGCACAATTGTACGCCGGATTTATCGAGCGGTAACGTACGTGGAACGGGTTCGCCACTGCTTAGATTAGTCTCTCGGTTTGGAGAAGCGAACGCCGGCACCGCCCCCATTTTCTGGAATGAATTCTATTCCGGCAGCCTCAAACGCGAAACGTATCGCATCTAAGGTCGCGGTATACCCTGGACGGCCGGCTTCAATGCGAGTGACGGTGGCCGCCGTAATGTTTGCGCGGCTCGCAAGATCGCGAACGCCCCATTTCAATGCAGCTCGAGCCATTCGGATTTGATCGGCAGTCAACATTATAACCTTGACATAATCTTTGCGTGATTCAAAGTGTTCCGCGGTCATTGCGGCCACGCAGGGTGCTTGCGACACCTCGCGTGGCCTGACCGCAATTCAAGCTATAGGGAGCTCGGATCATGGCTGATTCTGAGACTAGCAGAACTTTACCTGCAATTGAGCGTAGAAAAGTAGCTGCAGAGAACGGTGGCACCGGAAGCCTGCCGCAGATCATCGATCGTCGAAACCTACTTCCCGTCGCGGCGCGCGTGCTGGGAGCGCGTTTCGCAGAATCTGACGGTCAGCGGAAAGCCAGCGGCCCGACGACGGTGAGTGAAATGTGGCCCCGTTGGTATGCGTTCCACCTGCAGCGGATGCGGGCCGCCCACCTCAAACAAGGGCTTGAAAGGGAAATGCTGGAACAGGCCGGAGGCTTGCCCGTGGCGGAGCTGCAGACCGTCGACGGCCCCCTCATGACCCGCTCCTTCGCTGAGATCAATCGGGTCACCTCCCGCCTGAATGCCGAACAACTTTCCTGCGCGCGGGCCGAACTTAGACACCGCCGCAAACAATGGAAAGAAGCCGACAAACGCTTGGGCTACAGTGCGGCGGTCACTCGGGACCATGAGCTCGCCGAGCAAGCCGGGATATACGGACGTGTCATGGGGATCACACGTCCCTTCTCGCTGATCGAAGTCACCGCGAAGCTCCATTGCCTGATCGTCATGCATGATCCCGGCCTCAAACGCGAAGGCGCGCCCTGGCCAGACTTACGAACCCTACTGAAAGAACTTATCCGCCTCGAGGAGATGGGCGAACCGAAGCCATGCCCGGGAGTTGGACGTCCCGCCGAACCAATTAGCGTCCGCAACCTTCTTGACCTGGCGACCCAGTACAAAGACGCGGCCATCAAACTTGGCGAAGGTACGTGCATGTCCAGCCAGATTCCACGGCGCCTTCTGGCGCTCCATGCGATTGAACTCTATCTGGATGCGCTCTTGATTGCCAAAGGCGCGGACCACGCGACAGTTCGCGGGTTCCGGCACGATGTTGAAGAGCGAGCGCGAATGGCGTTGAATGCGGGCCTTGTCCTGCGTAAGCGCACCTTGGCACACTTGGCAGCACTCTCCGCAAGCGATGAATACGGCGTAATCAGGTATTTCTCAGACCCCATACCTGGTCTTTCGCAGGTGAACCGCGTTATGGCGACACTTGACGAGCTCTCGCGGAAGGTTCGAAATCTGCTGCGGAGGCCGTTTTGATCACGCCTTTCCAAACCCAGGCCTTCGCCGCTGTTACCTGTCAGGTTCGTGCTACGTATTTCGTAGTTGCGAACTACGAAGGTGTCTAAATGCCCTCTCAATTCCCGCCGTGGCGATTCCAAACCGGCAACCAAGTCGACTGGCTAGATGAATCCGGTGTTAGCCTCAGAGAGCTTCGATCTGTTTCGTTTATTTCGTTTATTGCGTTTGCTGCGAATATAGAGTAGGAATGGCTTTTAACGGAGGGCGATAAAAATGACAGTTCCAGCAGCAGCCCACGAACTTGGCGGACGCCTGCCTTCGGCCTCTGAAAAAGCTGCAGCAAATCACTTGCGGAAGATATTGGCGGCGCATGCTACAGGCGACGCGAAATTGCGCGTGCTCGACGATGAAACACAGCAGCCGACGGAGATTACCCTTACCCCGGCGCTATCTAGCCTTCTCATGGAGCTTTTGAGGCATATTGGTAAAGGGGATGCGGTGACACTCGTTCCCGTCAACAAGATGCTGACGACACAGCAAGCTGCAGATATTCTCAATGTATCGCGGCCATTCCTGGTCTCTCTGCTCGATAAGGGCGAAATTGAGTACTCACTGGTTGGCCGCCATCGAAGAATTCAGGCGGATCATCTTTTCAAATACAAGAAGGAGCGCGACGAGAAGCGGAGTAAGGCGCTTGCAGATCTAGCAGCACTGGACGCGGAGTATCTGTAAGCTTGTTCGCTAATCGCTTCACTGCCTTCGTTGACGCGTGCACATTAGCGAGTGCGTTAAAGCGCAACTTGCTGCTGACACTTGCGGAAGCGGAATTTTACCGCCTCCGCTGGTCGGCAATTGTTCTCGACGAAACCCAGAAGGCTATCGAGAAGATCCTCACTGATAAGAACGTCGCCGATGCATCCGTACGAGCATCGCGCGCCCGAGCAAGCATGGAGGCTGCGTTCGAGGAAGCCATGATCGCTGATTTTGATCAGTTTCTTTCCGCTTGTGAAGGTCTTCCTGACGAAAACGACGCCCATGTGGTTGCAGCCGCTCTGAAAACGCAGGCCGCAGTAATCGTAACCGAAAATCTGAGAGACTTCCCAGCGGAGTTGCTCCGAAGACTGAACCTTGAAGCGAAGTCGGCGGATTCCTTTATTGCTGATACAATCGCCTTGGATACCGGCAGAGCGGTAGCAGCGATTAGGCGTATGCGAGAGCGCTTTAGGAAGCCGGAGAAAACCGCGGATATCCTGCTTTTGGATATGGAGGCGAACGGCCTTACGCAAACCGTAGACGTCTTAAAACCTCACCTCCTGTCGCTTTAGATCCCTGACCGGTTCGGTCTTATTCCCTTTGATACATGGCCTTATCAACCAAAGATAGCCAGAAGCTTGATGCTCATGGGCTACCATGCGGTTCTTCGGGCATGATCCGATGGAGATGAGAATGTCGGAGATGCTTGCAGCGCTTACCAACATTCACATTCGGACCGCGGAAGATATGGTCGTGGCCTTTCGCGATGAGGAGCAGTGTCGGCGATTGCTGGAAAGCATGGTGTGGCCGGCCGGAAGAGTTTGCCCTACCTGTGGTTACAAGCGCTCGATTGCAATCGCCGGGCGCGATATGGGCCAGCGGCGTGCGCGTCCGGGTCTCTATCAATGCTCCAGCGGCGATTGTCGCTTCCAGTTTACGGTGACGACCCACACGCCGCTGCATTCCACAAAGCTCCCTCTGAGGGTCTTCTCTGATTGGGGTCGTTGAGGTCAAGGCGCTCGTGCACTTTTTTCTCGGCCGCTCCGCGGGCCCTTCACTCATCGTGCACTTTGGCTTCGGACCCCGATTTGTTCCTTCAAACCAACCGCAGTTGTTCACGACGCTACACTCCAATCGCAGGCTCTGTTAGGAACATTTGAAGCATCGACGACCTCGCCGCGTTAGGGAGATTTGCACAAGCGGCTTATGCGGCTCATGTAATCAGGTTTGTAAAGACGTTTCAGCTGCCGCCGAGACCTGGACGCGGCGACTTGGAGCCGAGCGTGACGCTGAGACCTGGCAGCGGGACAAGCGCGATGTGGTCGAAGTGCCAGGGCTCTCGCCGCGCAGTGAGGGCATCCTGAAGCAACTCGATAGCCTACCCCAGGCCCAGAAGGCGCAGTTCGTGGAAGAGCTCGGTCGCAATCCCGAAGGTAGAGACGCACTCGAAGAGGCAAAGCGCACCGCGCACGCTTGAACAGCGCTTTGGCACTTCAGACCCGCGCTCGTTCAAGAAGGAACTCGACAGGCTTGGGATAGCTGACACCGCGAAGATCGAGCGCATCAACGAGGTCGCCCGCATTGCTGATCGCGCGCACTGGGCGGAGTTGAACCAAAAATATGAGCTTACGCGCGGACTGAAGAAGGGGTTGGGGTTGGGGTTGTAAAACTATCGAAGCTGAACAGGCTTCGCCACGAAACCCGCAAACAGCTCTGCTCTCACTCGGGGTTCCATCAGCTTCGTCAGATTTGCGCCCCCAGTCCCGTTTTAGGGATAGCTTCGCGCCGGAGGCTAGGCGCCATCAGGCGTCAGCTTCTGCTCTGCCATCGCGGATTTGGCGGACGACCTCAGAGTCACTGCCACAGCATGCGGCAGCAATCTCAAGACAGCGCTTGCGCTCCTCCCTGATGGCTTCAGCGATCATTGTCGTTGGGTCTTTCTGACCACGCAGCAGATGCTCCGCCGACAATCTCCAGGCGGTTGTGGTTATGTCATCCGGGATCACGATTGGGGCAGGGCTCCGGTTTTTGCAGCGTCGTCCGGCCGCTTTGCAGAATTCGCAGGTCCTTCGAAAGCCTCGCTGGCAGTGCCACAACAAAGCGGCGTCGCTGCGACAACTTTGATCTCTTTTGCTAGGATCGCCAGCTTTTCAGCAATGTCCTGGAGTTCGCTCGGTGCGTGTTCAGCTTCGATGTCGTTGTCTTTTTGCTCGTCCACAAACCCACCTCTTTGCTTGATCGGGAGCAGTATATTTCTACGTTTGCATATAATGCCACAACTTACCGCGTCTATTTTTGACATCTCACAGCTTGTGATTACTTGTTGACGCACTCCAGGCATTCGCGAAGGCGCCAGATCGCAGAACATTTCTGCCGCAAAATCCGCTCCCTACGCACGTCGTTGCTAAATAACTTCAAGATTTGAAATAAACGACAAACTGAAGGGTTGGCGCGTTTGCACTTTTGTTAGCGCATGCTAAATCCCTGAAATGCCTGGATGTGATCAAGACAGTGATGCGAGCGCCGCCGAGCTCGTGGCGCAGTTCAAGACTGCGCAGCAACAAATGGTTGGACTCGTAAACGAATATGGGACGGAGCAATTCCGTTCACTCGAGCATCATATGAGCCAACTGTTTTCGGCAATCGGACGACACGAACCGACCAACAGGGCAGAATTTCGAACGCTGGCGCAGTTCTATCTCGATCTGCTGGAAATTGATGACGGTGGCTACAACAAACATCTGCACGATTGCCTTCGGCACTTGATCGATCGGTACACAACGGACAGGCCCATAAAGGGCGGGCCGACGGCGGATGGTCGGACCTGAGGACAAGGTCCGCACAAGCGCCGCGGCTTCTCATCAGCAGCGATCGAAACCAAGCAATTTCTACTCGAACAAAGTGGGAGCGACGGTGGTGAGCGGTAGAGAACGGACGCTGATTGTCGAACTCACGAATGCGGGCGCTGCGGACTCCGGCATTTTTACCTGGGATATAACGCAGGATCTCGTCTACGCGGACTCCGCCTTGGCCGAGCTGTTCGGGCTTGTTGCCGAAGAGACCAAGCGCGGATTGCCGCTCAAAACCTACCTTGATCGTGTGCACCCCGAAGACCGGGCATATGTCGCCAAACAAATTACCGACACCATTGTCGGCGCGCGGGCTCAGCAGTCTGTCTATCGCGTCAAGGGGCGAAACGGCCAGTATGTTTCGGTGATCGTCTTCGCCCGCTGTTTTCGCGATCGCAACGACACACCGGTGCTTTATTCCGGTATGGTTGTTCTTGAAAGCGCGGCCGCTGCGAACAACAATCGAGCCCACTAATTATCACCTCGGTTGCCGCGTCCCGTCGGTTCAAAACCGCTTGAGCATCCTTTCGAGCTCGGCATTCTGCGCGCGAAGCTGGTTCGCCAGCAACTGCCGAAGACGCCTGTTTTCAGCATCAAGTGCGACCAACTCGTCAGCGGGGTCCGCCGTGGCTTCAGCGCTCGCCGGTGGCTTTTGACGCCCGTCCGCAGCTTTGGGAACCGGCATCAAGGTGCGAACAACGTGCTTGCGAGACTTCTGTTTGGTGCGTTTGCCGATGGCCTCGATTGGAAGCTCGATTGCGGTCGGCGCGGGCTCCGCAATTTCCTCGACGATATCCAAAGTTGGTGCGGCGCTCTCAGCGTCATCCGCTATTGGAACAACTGAAGATGCTTCAATTGCGATTTCTTCAACGACGGGCTCGTGCGCCGAAATCAATTCGTTTGGGGCAGTTGCGGGGGCTATGACTTCCTGAACGGCAGGCCGGTTGGCGCCGAACAAATGTGACGATTGGTCTTTAACCTCGCGGGCAAGCGCCTGGAGATCCACATTGCCCCAAATCGAGCTCGTCGCTTGCGTTTTCGGCAGACGGCGGCCGGATTTGTACTCGACGGTGAATCTACGTTGTGGTGGCTTCATAGGTCTGCACCTCAAGGCTTTTCTGCCGCAAGCTCTTGCGGCACCAATACAGGGCGGAATTTGGCGTTTCAACTAACCCACAGGCGTGCCATCATCTTCGGGCAAGGCCACGAGTATCCTTCCGCCCGCCAAGACAATGGGGGCTGAAGCGAGTAGCCGATCTCAATCCAGTCCAAGTTTCTTGCGCAGGTCGGCATTCTCGGCGCGGAGCTTTTCGGACAGAAGTTTGCGCAGTCTCCGGTTCTCCGCCTCAACTTCCACGAGTTCGGCGAACCCGTCAGAATCCGATAACGCTTCGCCGCTCGTTTCGCGAGCCGGCTTCACGCTGTTCTTCCAGTTATAGTAGGTTTGCTCTGATATTCCTGCACTTTTGACCGCGTCTTTCAGCGTGCTTGCGCCGGCAACTTGTGCTTCGATAGATGCGAGCTTCGTTAGCTTTTCCTCCGCGCTGAAACGTGTCTTCCCGGTCGCCTTCGCCGTCGAGACTTTTGACCGTGTGCGGGGCGAGTCCGTTGCAGCACTTCGGCGTTTCGGTGCGTTTCGCGTCTTACGCTCTGGGGTCTTCGCGGGAGCATCCTCGTCTGCCATAGACACTGCCGCTGTGTTTTCTTCGGCCATCGGACCTTCCTCGTTGAGTTTTGCCCGTTTTCAACCGATTGAACTCTGATTGTCAACTCAGAGCGCCCGATTGGCCCTTTTCCGCTCTGGGCCCGTGCTCTAGTGAAGCAGCATCCAAACGACATTGAGGGAAACGATGAGAAAGCTGGTCGCAGGCAAATTGCATGGCATTTACGTGACAGAGGCCAATCTCAACTATCATGGGTCGATCACTTTGGACCCCGATCATTGCGAGCAAGCCGGCATCTTGCCAATGGAGTTTGTCGAAATCTGGAACAAGAACTCCGGAGCGCGGATTTCCACCTATGTCATTTTGGGTGAACGCGGCTCCAGGTGCTGTATTCTCAATGGAGCCGCGGCGCGCACGTGCCAGCCTGGCGACCAAATCATCATCTGCAACTCGGTCTATCTCGATGAAAGTCAGCTCACTTCATTGAAGCCGAAGGTGCTGACGTTCGACGAACAAAATCATGTTCGTGACCGCCTCAGCTACTCGGTCAATATCGATGACGACGGACGCTACACCTTCGACATCCTTGATGAAGGCGAGACCGTCCTGCCCATCCCGCTGTTGGTTTCTGGCGCTCAATAGTCAATCAGCTGGTCTTGGCGCTATCGAGCCACGACGAAACGGCGAATAGAGACCGGTCCCCTTTGCTGAACCGTCATTTGCATTTTTATGTTCGTAGCTTAAGGGGAGTGGTGGTCACCACCACCCGACGCGCAATGAGAACTTATGGCTTCGACCGTGTCCGCCGAACTGAATGAACAGCAGGCGCTGGAAGCAGCTAAGTTCCTGCAGGCCATCGCGCACCCGAAACGTCTGCTGCTCCTGGCTGTTCTATCCAATCGGCAACTGTCTGCCGGAAGACTTGCTGCAGCCGTCGGACTTCCGTCAGGAATGGTCTACAAACATCTCCATAAGCTCGTCGAAATCGGCGTTCTATCCGTGAACGTCAAAGCGGCGGGCATGCGGTTTTCAATCGCCTCTCCTGAAATCGTCATCAGCCTCGTGAAAATTCAGGCGGCGCTCGCCGCGCAGATCACCGCCAACCTCGGTTGACGGCTGGCGAACGCTGCTGCCGCCTCAAAAAAATGCCCCGCCAATGCGGCGGGGCGAGCATGCGTCCAGATGGCTCACTGGAGGCAGGGAAAAATACAACAGAGAATGCTCATATACCTAGAGCTGACGGCGCTGGTAAGGAAGGTCTATTTTCCCCATTCCGGTACGGTTCCGAAAAAAGGGCGATCAAGAAGCGCTCCCGGGTTACCGGCCAGCGGACAACATTCTCATGCAGATCTGTTTCAGCGGCTTGGAACTGGCGTTTCACCGCGATAGTCATAAAAGCCTCTCCCTGTTTTCCGTCCAAGCCAGCCGGCTTCGACGTATTTCACCAGCAAAGGACAGGGTCGATACTTGCTATCTGCAAGGCCGTTGCGAAGTGACGTCATGATGGAGAGGCAGGTGTCCAGGCCGATAAAATCGGCAAGCTCGAGCGGCCCCATTGAGTGATTGGCCCCGTACCGCATGCTGTTGTCGATATCCAGAACCGAGCCTACCCCCTCGTAGAGAGCATAGACCGCTTCATTGATCATCGGGATGAGAATTCGGTGAACGGTAAAGCCCGGATAGTCTTCGACGACAACAGCGGTTTTGCCGAGGCGCTTGATGACAGCATCGACGGCGTCGAATGTTTCCTTGCTGGTCGCGATGCCGCGGATCAATTCCACAAGTGGCATCGACGGGGCAGGATTCATGAAGTGCAACCCCATGAACTGCTCCGGCCGATCGGTGACACCAGCCATACGTGTGACCGAGAACGAAGATGTGTTCGAGGCTAGAATTGCGTTTGGGCTCAGGTAGGGCGTCAGCTCGGCGAAGATGCGATGCTTGACGGCTTCAATCTCCGACGCCGCCTCTATGATGAGATCCCGGCTACCAACGTCTCTCAGGTTCGTGGTTGACGCCAGCCGAGCCATGGCGGCCGCCTTCTCGGCAGGTTCAACATCACCGCGCGCGATCATTTCATCGATCTGCGCTGCGACGCTTTCCGCAGCGGAGGCGAGGGCTTGAGGTTCGACATCCATCAATGTGACATGGAACCCCGCCAGGGCAAACGCACACGCTATGCCGCGGCCCATGTGCCCTGCCCCGACAACTCCGACAGTCTCAATCGTCATGCTCTCCTCACGCCAGGTCCCGGTTTAGGGTCTGGTGAGCCTTTAAATTCCGACACAAAACTTGTCCCGGTGGTGTCGCTAAGGCGCCTGGATTTGAGTGTCAGAAAGGCCTGACGTTTTCGGCCTTTGTCTTTCCGGTCTTGCGATCTTGTCCGAGATCGTATGACACCGCCTGACCTTCTCTCAGCACGTCCCCATATTGGAGTGCCGAGACATGAACGAATACGTCGACGCCATCAGTATCCGGTGCGATGAAGCCGAAGCCTTTGTCTGCATTAAAAAACTTTACTTTGCCTGTCGGCATCAAGACCTCTCCCAGTTAGATGCGGGCACACTAAAGTTCACGCACCGCCCAATCAAGCTGACGCAAACAGAATATTTGACCGGTTTTCGGGGCAGGCATCTTCCCGTTCGATCGGCGCATGGTTGAGCGGAAATGTCTATTGTTATGTAATAACATTTCGTCAAATCAGGTAACATAGCTTATGGAACTCAAGTGAAGGGGTTGACCGGGAGGAGCAACGGTCAGGCCGAAGGGCAGATCAACCGCCTCAAGATGCTGAAGCGAGCAATGTACGGTCGCGCCGGCTCAGAACTGATGAGGGCGAGAATGCTGCCGCTGAATCACAGAAATTGAGGATGAACCCTTTCAAGTGCCAAACGACAGGGGGCGCCTTGCTTCGTCCTCGTCGTCGGCAGCATGCCGGAGGGTGGCAAGGATCTGGCCGGCGCGAGAGGTCAAGTGGCCGAGGGCCTTTCAAATTTGCTCGATCATGCGCGCGGCCTCGGTGTTTCGCTTGCCGTTGAGCCGCTGCATCCGATGTACACTGGCGATCGCTCCTGCATAACCAGCCTTGGGGAGGCCCCTCGATCTTTGCGATGCCATCGATCCTGGCTGCGATGGCGGGATCGGCGTCGCTATCGACGTTTATCATGTCTGGTGGGATTACGCTGTGCGTGATCAGATCGCCCGTGGGGGAAATACGAAGCGGATCAACGCCTTCCACGTTTGCGACTGGCTCGTCCCCACAACGGACCTTCTGCTGGACCGGGGAATGATGGGGGATGGGGTCATCAAGATAGCTGCCCTTCGGCAAGACGTAGAGGCTGCAGGGTATGCCGGCTTCGTCGAAACCGAGATATTTTCGCGTTACTGGTGGAGCCAATCGGAACCCGAGGTTCTGCAGCTATGCGGTCAGCGCATGACGTCCATTTGCTGAACAACGCGCACGGAGCGAGTTTCACTTTGCGCGGTGCGGCGCTGCATATGTAGAAAGCACCTTGTCTACCGGCCGGGTTGTCCGGCCGATTATAGTCATTAATTGGAGGCAAAGGTATCCTGACGAGACGCGACGGACATCGGACGCCTCGTGGCCAATGATCACCTTTAGGCAGGTTTGGTTTTTAGGTCTTGAGGCTGTCGCCCGTCGACGTCTAAAATGGTCGAGATCTCGGGTACGAGGGACCTCGCAATTCGAGTGTTTGCAAGGTCCCGTTGGTTCATTTTAGAAGTTGCGCTGCAGGCGGACGAACCCTGCGACATAGTCACGATCGGTGGTAGCCGTCAGGTCTTCCTGGTTGTACTGAACTGATACACGGGCTGCGAGCCCTTCGGTGATCGCGTAATCGAGAGTCACACCAGCGCGCCACTTGTCGAGATCGTTGTTGAAGTCGTTGCCGCTCCGAAGGCTATCCCAATACTGAACGCCGGGGGTGATCTTCAGCTTGTCGGTGGCCTTGAAGGCATACGAGGCTGCAACAGTCCACTCCGATGCGTTGAAGTAGGTGTTTGGATTAGAGGCCCAGACACCAGCAAGCTGGAGCGTGCCTGGACCGAGATCAGCCGAAAGCAGAGCGCGGATCGCTCCCTCTTCCCACTCGGTGTCGTAGCTGCCGAGCAGGTCCAAGGAGACGCCGCCGAGCGTGGCCGAAACGATGCCTTCGATGCCTACGCCGTTTGCCTTGGTCGACCAGCCTTCAAGTTCGTCAACGGCGATACCGGCCTGGAACGAACCGCCGTCATAGAGGTAGGCGATGGAATTGAATTCGGTGACGTTGCTGACTTTGTCAGTCTCGCCGTTAATGCCCTTGTCCCACCAGCTGTAGAAGAAACCAGCCTTCAGGCCGCCGAGCTGGATGTAGGCTTCGTCGACGTCGATACGGCTGTCGCCAGCGTCGGTGTCGTTGTCAGCGTTGAACTCGGCGGCAAAGAAGCCGGTGAGCGTGCCATACTCGGTGTCGCTCTTGGCAGAGAACGAGATATAGGCGCGCGAGAAGGCGTCCCAGTCGGAAGTGCCAGCCGTACCCCAGCCCTGACGCCCGTTGACTTCGTCCGGACCGAAGGACGTTTGGAAGCGGACGTACCCGCCGATCTTCAGGCATGTTTCGGTACCGGGGATGTAGAAATAGCCTACACCAAAGGCATCGCAGACGCGCACGTATTCCATGGGTTCCGGTTCAGCAGCCACGATAGCGTCGGCGGCACGGGCGCCGTTCATTGCCAGAAGGGCGGCTGCGGAGCCGAGAAGCACAGTTTTCATTCTCATTTGATCGGTTCTTTCCTCTGAAGGTGATCAAGGGTCTGGCAGGTCGTGAGCCTCCCTGCTCGCGGACCAGGTTCGGGCTGCGGAGGCCATCGAAGACGATGCGCAGCGATCGGGAGTTAGCATTGGAAATTAGCGATTAGAACCGGATTCTGGCCACAATATTCCGACATAATCAAATACAAGTAGCTTGTATCGAAAATAATACAAATATTTGTCGCAATATGTATATTCTACGTCACGGACAGAATCTTCATCTCAATCAGATATTGAGCAATATTTTGCTGCAACTGAAGAGAGAATATTATTTGTTACTTTAAACGCGAATTGCTTATTCGTCGGTCGCGAGACGCGTCCCGTTCGGGGCCTTTTCGGTTTCGCTCGTCGGCGCGCGGCCATCATCCCTCGCAAGACGACGGCTGGACGATGGTTTGAAGCCATAAGCGTTTTTGTAGAGGACCGAGAACCTGCCAGGATTGGAGAAT
The DNA here is from genome assembly GCF_016652895.1 of Ensifer sp. SSB1. Classification (NCBI taxonomy): domain Bacteria; kingdom Pseudomonadati; phylum Pseudomonadota; class Alphaproteobacteria; order Hyphomicrobiales; family Rhizobiaceae; genus Ensifer; species Ensifer sp. SSB1. Next base: position 15,775 of record NZ_JAEPRP010000079.1, on the reverse strand, counting down.
TGAAGCCTCGCCGCCAATTCGGCGATGGACGTCACCTGACCTGCCTGAAGTGTGCTGTGCGCACAGGCGAGCCGGTAGTTGCAGAGAACGCCCATCGGCGATGTTCCGCGGTAGCTCCTGAAGAGCCGCTGAAGGGTACGCGAGCTACAGCCCGCTGCCTCCGCCAGGTCTTCTATCGTAACCGGTTCGGCTAGATTCCGCCGCATGAACACCTCCGCTTGCAGCAACGGGCGAGGCGCATAGGGACGAGATCCACAGCCGAACGCATCGGCCAGATTGTGCGGCAACTTGGTAAATAGCTTGACGAGGGCAAGTTGCTCATACGCCTTTGCCAGATTCGGCTTCTCCCCGAGAGACGCCGAACTCAGATCATCCAGCGCCCCGCGAAGGGTCTGGTACAAGCCGCTGCCGTCGCCCTCATCGAACCCCGTCGGGGTCAGCACGAATTCTTGAACATACGGTCTGCCAGTCGCGCTCTCGAAGTGCTGCCGGAGCGTCGCCTCCGAGACACTAAACGCCAACCAGGAGCTTCCCGCCTGGACACTCAAGCGCCGGCCTGCGAAGTCGCGCAGGCTTGCAACTTGACCGGCAGAAATGCAAAGCGCCTTCCGCCCTCGCCGAACCGCCACCTCGATCTCTCCCGCCAAGACGAACAGCAGACCTATTTCGGCCCCGCCACGACGCGAATGCGCCTCAAGGGCGCCCGACTGGTCTACGGCCGTGATCGATCCTGACGGAAGGTTATGTCTTTTGAAGGTGAACGGGGAATTCCCGGCGTCACCAAAGACCTTCCAGCGCACGTTCGGTTCATGCGCCTCGAGGCCGCGAAGGACGTCGCTTCGAGAATGGGCCTCAAAACTCCCGCACGGAGCCTCAGGGATGCCTGAATACACTCTCATCGGTAATCCGCCTGAAATCCAAAGCCACGCAGCCTGCCATGGCTCTTCGGGCGCAAAGTACGGGTCCACCGCGCCCGCGCTAAGGGAGTTGAGTTCACTGCTGGAACGGACCGAAGTAAGCCTTGGGGGACGTTGCAGGGCCTGTACGCTCCTCCCCCAAGCCGCGCAACGGCAACCCCTTCTTGCAGAATAGGGTGGCCGAGTGGCCACCCTATTTCATCCGCGCGATCGGCAATTCGCCTAGCGGCCGACCCTTTCCCGCCAGGAGCGGAAGTCAACAAGGCTTTGCTCATCGGTCGCAGGATAAAGGCCGAGAATTGAGCGTCCTTTGAGAACCTCCTCCGTCACGAAGTCCTCGTACACCGTCATCTCGGTGGCCTCGCATGCGATCTCGTCGGCAAGTGCCGCGGGGATCACAACCACGCCTTCACCATCCCCCACCACGACATCGCCAGGAAACACTGGCGTGTCCCCACATCCGATCGGGACATTTATGTCGATGGCCTGGTGAAGCGTGAGGTTTGTCGGGGCTGAAGGCCGGTTGTGATAGGCGGGGATGTCAAGTTTCTCGAGATCCGGCGTGTCGCGGAACCCTCCGTCCGTCACAATCCCCGCCACGCCTCGCACCATAAGCCTAGAGACGAGAATCGACCCGGCGGAAGCCGCGCGTGGGTCCTTGCGGCTGTCGATGACGAAGACCGCGCCGGCGGGGCAAATCTCTACGGCTTTTCTTTGCGGATGCTCCCGATCGCGAAAGACCTCCAGTTGATTGAGATCTTCTCTCGCCGGCATGTATCTCAGCGTGAACGCCTCCCCCACCATCGTTTCACCTTGGCGATTGATACGGTGAACGTCCTGAATCCACTGGTTTCGCAGACCTCTCTTGTAAAGAGCTGTCATGATGGTCGGCGTCGAAACAAGTTTCAGCTTCTCGCGCGTTTCGACCTTAAGCTTTGTCAATTGAAGACTCCTCGTGTGATTGGCGTACGGAAATTCGCCCGTTACCCGCTGGTTTCTATCGCATTTCTATCCGCATCAGTGCGAAGAGACACGAAAACCGCGGCAACCGCAGAACGTGAACCACCGACACTCTGAGCGTAAGGGCGTCATCCCCGGATACAAAGCAGAATACCGATCTGGTTGAATCTGTCAATAGTTGTAACATGCGGAATGACGCCTAGTGAACGATTCATCCCAGCGTGTAGCCGGTCTTCACGATGGTGAAGAACTCGGCGGCATGCCTGCCCTGCTCGCGCGGACCGAACGACGAGGCCTTGCGACCGCCGAAGGGAACGTGGAAATCGACGCCCGCGGTAGGCAGGTTGACCATGACCATGCCGGCCTCGGAATTACGCTTGAAGTGTGTGGCGTACTTCAGGCTCGTCGTGGCGATACCCGCCGACAGGCCAAGCGGCGTATCGTTGGCGACGGCGAGCGCCTCGTCGTAATCCTTGACCTGGATGACGGAAGCGACCGGTCCGAAGATTTCCTCGCGCGAAATGCGCATCTGGTTCGTCGCCTCAGTGAACAACGCCGGCTGCAGGTAGAACCCAGGCGTATCTCGCCTCAACACCTCGCCGCCGAAGGCGAGCCTGGCGCCTTCCGACTTTCCGATCTCAATATAGTCGGTGTCCTGCCTCAACTGCTTGTCGTCAACGACCGGCCCAATTTGGCTTCCGGCCTTCAGCGCGTTGTCGACGTTCAACGTCTTCAGCTTTTCGGTCATCGCCGCTACGAACCTGTCATGGATTCCTGCCGTAACGATCAGACGGGAGGAAGCGGTGCACCGCTGACCGGTTGAAAAGAAGGCCGAGTTGGCGGCGGCCTCGACGGCAATGTTTAGGTCGGCATCGTCCAGGACAATCATCGGGTTCTTGCCGCCCATTTCGAGCTGGAACTTGCGGTTATGCTCAATGGAGGCAAGCGCTACGCGCTTACCCGTGCTGGTGGAACCTGTAAACGTGATCCCGGCGAGATCCGGACTCTCAAGCATGACCTGCCCAACAACCGAGCCCCGCCCCATGACGAGGTTCAGCACGCCCTTCGGAAGGCCGGCACGGTGGAGGATGTCGACGATCGCCCAGGCTGAACCCGGCACAAGGTCGGCCGGCTTGAACACCACCGTGTTGCCGTAGCAAAGCGCCGGGGCGATCTTCCAGGCCGGGATGGCGATCGGAAAGTTCCAGGGCGTGATGATGCCAACGACGCCCAGTGGTTCTCGGGTTATCTCAACTCCGATGTTCGGGCGCACCGATGGGACCACTTCGCCCGTCAGACGCAGCGTTTCACCCGCGAAGAAGTCGAAGATCTGGGCTGCGCGAGTGACCTCTCCGATCGCCTCCGGAAGAATCTTGCCTTCCTCGCGAGCGAGCAACTCGCCAAGTTCGTCCTTGCGAGCCAGAATCTCGTCAGCGGTTTTCCTCAATATGGCATGGCGCTCGAGAATTCCCGAACGCGACCAGGTTGGAAATGCCGCCTTGGCGGCGGCGATGGCATGTTTTGCGTCATCGGCGCTCGCCCGCACGTACATGCCAACGACGTCATCCGTGTTCGACGGATTAATGTTTGGCGAGGCCTCGTCACCGACCCACTCGCCGGCAATCAGGTTCTGATAAATACTCATCTTCGTCATGGCTTTCTTTTTTGGTCCGAGTAAATGCCTACCTCTGAAGTAGACAGGAACTGACAACGTCGGGATCGTTCACTGTCGAATCCAGACAATTGACACTGATTTGTCATTTGTGCGATGAAGTTGTCAATATTTGCGTAGTCCAATTGAGATGAGGAGCCATCGTGTCTGTTATCGGATTTATCGGTTTGGGAACCATGGGCCGGCCAATGGCGGAACGGCTGATCCAGGCGGGGCATCAAGTCCGCCTTAATCGCGTCAAGGCTGCATCGAGCAACCTGGTCGAATTGGGAGGGGTTGGCGTCGATACCCCCGCGATGGCCGCCCAAGGTGCGGAGTTCGTGATCTTAATGTTGCCAAACACGCCCGACGTCGAGGCCGTGCTCTTCGGGCAAGGGGGTGTTTGCGAAGGCCTCTCCCCCGACGCCCTTGTCATCGACATGAGTTCGATCGATCCGGTAGCCACCCGTGACTTCGCAAAGCGAGTCGAAGCCAAGGGTGCTCGATATCTCGATGCTCCGGTGTCGGGCGGTGAAATTGGAGCAAAAAACGGAACGCTTTCGATCATGGTTGGCGGCGACGAAGAGCAGTTTTCCCGTGCGCGACCTTTGTTCGAGACGATGGGCAAGAACATCACGCTCGTCGGCGCGAACGGTGCCGGCCAAGTGGCGAAGGTTGCCAACCAAATTATCGTGGGCCTCACGATCGAAGCCGTCAGCGAGGCGCTGGTCCTGGCTGAACAGGCAGGTGCAAACCTCGAGAAGGTTCGTGAGGCGCTGCTGGGTGGCTTCGCCCACTCACGCATCCTGGAGGTTCACGGCAAGAGAATGATCGACAAGACGTTCGATCCGGGCTTCGCCCTTCGCCTTCATCACAAGGATCTTAGTTTGGCAACAGACGCCGCGCAGGCCCTCGGAGTTAAGATTCCCAACACATCCGCTACGCGCGAGCTCATGTCCACTGCCTTGAAAAAGGGTAACGGTGACCGCGACCATTCCGCGCTCTTTCTGGAGATCCGGGATCTGGTCGAAACGGAATGAGCTGGCCCCGGTTAAGACGAGCCGTTTGGCGCGACGATTGCCTGTCAACACTTCGACTCGCCAGCGTTTTGGGCTTTGAAGTTCCGTCGTCGAGATCGATTCCTGGGAGGAGTGGACCATGATGGATGACGCTGCGAGGTCGGGATCAGTCCAGTCGGTCGACCGAGCGATGTTCTTGCTTGAACTGCTTAGCCAGCATGATGAAGGGTGCCGTTTGTCGCAACTCGGGCGTGAGGCGGGGCTTTCCCCGTCGACCACGCACCGCCTGCTCACCACGCTCGAGAAACGCCGCCATGTTCAATTCGAGCCTCGCACCGCGAGGTGGCACATTGGCCTGGCGATGTTGAACATCGGCTCGGCCTTCTTGCGTAGGGCGAGCTTCGTGTCGCTGGCCCAACCGTTTCTCCAGCGTCTTCGCGACCAGACGAAGGAAACGGCGAACCTGGGAATGGCGGACGATGGCGAGATCACCCTTGTCTCTCAGGTCCCAAGCAGACAGATCGTACGGTCGATTGGCCGCATTGGAGGACGCGTGCCCATGACATCATCGGCTATGGGAAAGGCAATTCTATCGACCTACCCCTCCGAGGATATCGAGGAGATCGTCGAATTGCGGCGAATGTTCAGAAAGACGTCGCATTCGATAACGCGGCTCGAGGCACTTCGTCTCGAACTCGAAACCGTGCGAGCGAACGGCTATGCGATCGACAACGCCGAGAACCGGAGCAACGTCAGGTGCATTGCCGGTGTCGTCTACAATGAGCGTGCTGAAGCCATCTGTGCGATCTCGATTTCCGGACAGGTCGACCGAATGCCGGCCGAACGCATCGACCAGCTCGCGCCTTATGTTGTCGATACGGCACGAAAAATCACCGCTGCGGTGACCGGCTCCGCTGAGTTGATGCAGTCGATGTAATAGTTCCGGCCGAATGTCAGTTTGAAGTGCGGCCGCACATTCCGCATCGTGAAAAACCCAGAACTCCGATTGTCCCTTTCACGCAGTGACTCGTATCGAACGGCAATCGGCGCCTGGAACGCCGCGCTGCCCGTGCGACGGCAGCCCCTCATCGTGGTGACGAGCCCCGACCTACATGGTTCTTAGAAAGGAAAATCATGCTGACTGTAAAGAGACTGAGCTTGGAAGATGCGCGCGTACTCATCAAGGGGGCACGCGAGAAATCGGTCGAAATCGGCGTACCGATGTGCATCGCCATCACTGACGAATCTGGACAGCTGATCGCATTCGAACGGATGGACGGCGGAAAGATAACCAGCACGATAATCGCGCAGGACAAGGCTTTCACTGCTGCGGGCGCGAAGCGCACAACCGAAAGCTACGGCGTCGCCAGTCAGCCAGGCAGCCCGGCATATGGCATCAACGCCGCGATCGGCGGTCGGCTGATGATTGTGGCTGGCGGGTTGCCGGTTGTCGTCGAAGGTGAAGTGGTCGGCGCCATCGGTATTAGTTCGGGGACACCCGCACAAGATACCGAGTGTGCGCAAGCGGGTATTGATCGCTTTCTATCGTCTCTCTGACCGAGCCCCAGGATCCTCGGTCCTCCGCAGCGCGACTACGTTGGTGTCGCGCTGCCGGCTGAAGGCAGACGCCGATCGAGAACATCAAGAAGGCGGCGGCCGATTGACGCAAGCGCCGCCGAGCGATGTCTCGTACTTTCGAGCGTGAGAGACACTATTGACCACACGGCTCTACAAGCAACCGTACTTAAGGAAGAAACGACTGCTGCGCTGAAATCCCAGCTTGAAGCTCTGTCGAATTCTGTTTCCGCGGGAAAGGCCTAGGCGCCGGTATGGGGCAAGCAGTTGCGCGGGAGCCAAAGCGGTGTCACCCGAGACGCCAATCCCAATAAATCTGTTTCTCGCGCGCGGTTTTAGCTAAGCGATCGACGGAGTTTCACCGGATCTGGCGAACGCGCTCAATCATTTCATGGAGAAAATTTTGAAAAGTCGGCCTAGCCCCCATCGGCCCCGCTGAATTGAGGCCACACCCGGAATACGGTTATCGCCGCTCACGGTGACCAATTCTGGCGCGAAAGACCCCTAGCCTCCGCTCAATATACCGCTGCTTTCTCTATGGCTTGTGCTTCGCGGTGTGATCCCTTCAACAGTGGTCGATCGCGTAGATCGTTAGCCTTCAACTCCAAGTGCCGTGAGCTTTTTCGGCTTCGGCCCCCCATAGGCCCAGTCGAGCAGTTCGACCGTGTGCACGATCGGAAGCGCCGTTCCCGAAGCGATCTGCGTTATGCAGCCGATGTTGCCGGTGGCGATGATATCCGCCTTCGTCTTCTCGATGTTCTTCACCTTGCGGGCCTTTAACTGCGCTGAGATCTCCGGCTGAAGGATATTGTAGGTGCCGGCCGAACCGCAGCAGAGATGGCCTTCCGCCGGATCACGAACGGTGAAACCTGCATTTCTCAGAAGGTTCTTAGGGACCATGGTGATCTTTTGGCCGTGCTGCATCGAGCAGGCGGAGTGATAGGCGACGGCGAGCTGCTTCGGTTCCTGTTTTGGGAGGTCAAGTGTCGAGAGATACTCGGTGATGTCCTTGCCGAGACTAGAGACCTTTGCCGCCCGTTCTGCATACATGGGGTCGAGACGGAGCATATGCCCATAGTCCTTGATCGTCGTGCCGCAGCCCGATGCGGTGATGATTATGGCGTCCAAGCCACCGGTCTCGATTTCTCGCATCCATACATCGACGTTGCGGCGGGCGAAGTCGAGGGCCTCCTGCTCGCGGCCCATGTGGTGCACCAGCGCGCCACAACATCCCTCCCCTTGCGGCACCACCACCTCCACACCGAACCTGGCCAGCAGACGAAACGTTGCCTCATTGATACCGGGATCCAGGACCGGCTGCGCGCAGCCGGAGAGGATCGCCACTCGACCACGCTTTTGAGCGCCGACCGGAACGGCACCAACGGTCGATGAAACGGATGCGACGATGGAGGACGGTGCAAGCTCCAGCATCGCCCCGAGCGGCTTCAGTGCAGGTATACGATTGAAAATTGGAGCAAAGGGCCGAGCGAATTTCGCCAAAGAGAGAGCCGCGCGAAATCGGTTCGGATATGGCAGCACAGCAGCAAGCAGGCTGCGGAGCATCCGATCGATCAGCGGGCGTCTGTAAGTGTTCTCAATGTGGACGCGGGCATTGTCGACCAGATGCATATAGTCGACGCCGGACGGGCAGGTTGTGACGCAAGAAAGGCAGGAGAGACAGCGGTCGATATGTGTGACGACCTCCTCGTCGGCGGGGCGGCCATGTTCCAGCATGTCCTTAATAAGATAAATGCGTCCTCGGGGGCTGTCGAGCTCGTTACCGAGCGTCACATAGGTGGGACAGGTGGCGGTGCAGAAGCCACAATGTACACAGCGGCGTAGGATCTTCTCGGATTCTGCCACATGCGGGTCGGCATGTTGCGCAGGTGTGAAGGAGGTTTGCACTACACGGTTCCTCCCATCTTGCCGGGGCAGAAGATGTCGGCTGGGTCGAGCTTCATCTTTATGCGCGCTGAAAGCGCGGCTACCGCGGGCGCCAAGGGTTCGAAAGCCAGAGTTTCGGCGGCTACCGCGTCAGACGTCCGCATGAGCGTTGCATGTCCTCCGCCGAGGGCGCTGATCTGCCGTCTGAGCAGCTCCGCTTGGGGATTGGTTTCCATTCGCATCCAGATCAGGCCGCCTTGCCAGTCGAAGTATGCGTCGACATCGGTCTTCAGCCGCAGCGCAGCGACGAGCTGGACTCCGGCAGAGGGTGCGACGGAGATACGCCAGAGCGGTCGCAGCGTACCGTCGACATACGGGTGGACGTCTCGAATCTCCCTCCAGAGCACCTGGCTTTCGCCCGATCCAAGACGAGATGTCGAGCCAAGGCTCTCCATCGCGGCGACAAGTTTCTCGGCCCTCGCAGAAACGGAGGCGGCGGTGCCTTCGAGGCGAAGAACAACCGCTTCGCTGTCCCGAAGCGCACCGCCAAGGAAGCTTTCCTTGACGCTTGCTGGCAGGTAGGCCGCTCCCGATACTTCGACCGGCATCGCCATCGCAGTCGACATAGCCTTTACGGGGTCAACACCATCGAAGCTTGAGACCACAATCGTCTCGATTGCCGCCGGCAGCGGCTGGACGCGGAACGTCACTTCGGTCATGAAACCAAGCGTGCCATGGGAGCCGGCGAAAAGTTTCACAAGGTCGAGGCCGGTGACATTCTTCATCACGCGACCGCCTGCCCGGATCGCCTCTCCCCTGCCATTGATGAAACGTACGCCGAGCAGACCGTCGCGGGCCGCCCCGCAAACAAAGCGACGGGGACCTGACACATTGGCCGCGAACACACCGCCGATCGTTGGCTCGCCCGACGTCCCCAGGACTGCCCGAGGGTCCATCGGCTCAAAAGCCATCATCTGTCTCTTTTCCGCGAGGGCCGCCTCCACCTCCGCCACCGGCGTGCCGGCTCTGACGGTCATGACCATCTCTTGAGGCTCATAGTCGACGATTCCCACGAGACCAGTGGATCGCAGGACCGTCCGGGCGGCCGCGCCAACGTAGAAGTTAGAGCGGGTAGATCCGCCAGCAACGGAAAGTGGCGTCCCATCCGCCATTGCTGCGCGCACCATTTCGGCCGCCTCGAGATCACTGGCCGGTATCAATGTTGTCATGCTGGGCGTCCATCTAACGGAAAAACCTTTGACGGGTTCAGGATCCAGTCTTCATCGAAGGCGGACCGCACCGCCATCTGCTGATTGAGGTCCGCGTCGGAGTATTGATGTCGCATGAGATCACGTTTCTCGATCCCGACTCCGTGCTCACCGGTGAGGCAACCACCGGCATCGACGCAGAGCTTTAGTATCTCATTGCCAGCGGCCTCTGCCTTGGCTGCATCGTCCGGATCATTGGCATTGAACAAAATCAGCGGATGCATATTGCCGTCGCCAGCATGGAAGACGTTTGCGACCCTCAATCCAAACCTCTCGATGATTTCGGAGGTCTTGTTGAGGACATAGGGGAGCTTGCCTAGAGGCACCGTCCCGTCCATGCAAATGTAATCGGCGATGCGACCGGTCGCACCGAAGGCGGACTTTCGGCCTTTCCAGATCAGTGCGGCCTCCGTGGCAGACTGACTTTCTCGTACCGTCTTGACGCCATGGCGACGTGCGATCTCGACGATGCTTTCAAGCATCGCCTCCATGTCGGCATCGGCCCCCTCGACTTCAACGATCAAGAGTGCACCCACATCGAGCGGATAACCCGCCTGGGCAAAAGCTTCACAAATCTCGATGGCCTGCTTGTCCATGAACTCGATCGCAACGGGAATAATTCCGGCCCCGATCACATCTGCGACGCAGGCGCCCGCCTCCTCCGAAGTTTCGAAGCCGAACAAGACCGGCCGTGCACCCTCCGGCTTGGCAATCAGCCTGACCGTCGCCTCAGTGATGATACCGAGCTGTCCCTCCGACCCGCAGACAAGGCCAAGCAGATCGTAACCCGCCGCGTCCAGGTGCTTGCCGCCAAGTTCGATGACCGTGCCATCAACCAGGACCATCTTGACGCCAAGCAGATTGTTGGTGGTGACCCCATACTTCAAACAGTGCGCGCCGCCGGAATTCATGCCGATGTTGCCGCCGATCGTGCAGGCGAGCTGCGAGCTCGGGTCAGGCGCATAAAAGAAGCCATCGGCGCTGACGGCTTCCGAGATGCTTAAGTTCGTCACTCCAGCTTGGACCGTCGCGGCGCGGTTGACATAGTCCAACTCCAGAATGCGTGACATCCTGGAAAGACCGAGCACGACCGCGTCTTGCTGAGGTATCGCGCCGCCGCACAGCGAGGTACCCGCGCCCCTCGGGACAATAGGAATTCCATTCCTGTAGCAATAGCGCGTCACTGCGGCGACCTGTTCCGTCGTTGTGGGCAGAACGACGGCGAGCGGCAATTGCCGATAGGATACAAATGCGTCCGTTTCAAAGGGAACCAGCTCCCGCGCCTCATGCACTAGGCAATCCGTCGGCAGTAGACTGGCTAGGTCGGCCAGAATCGATTTTCTGTTCGCGATCACAGCCTCGCGTGGCGGTAGAAATCTAATTTGCTCAGCGATCATGGGCGTCCTGGAGCAGCAAAACAATGGTTATGACTGATGTAGCGGATTGATCGCGGAGCTTCCGCATTCGGCTTTGAACTTTCCACGATGCGGAAAAGGCAGGGGAGCCGGTTAACCAGACCCGGACGCAACGCTAATCATGCCACCGTTCAAGGAACACAAGCCAAGCTGCATGCTGGAGTGGGGTATGGAAAGCAGATCGTTCTTAACCGACTTGTTCGCCGCCGCCGTCGCGGCGGCGGATCCGACAACGGGTATGAAGAGGCACCTGCCCGCGCCGCCCCACGAAGGAAGAACGGTTGTGGTCGGCGCCGGCAAGGGAGCAGCCCAAATGGCGGCGGCGCTGGAACGGCTTTGGCCGAAACCCCTGACGGGGGTCGTGGTCACTCGATACGGTTTCGGATGTCCGACCCAGTCGATTGAGGTTCTGGAGGCTTCGCATCCCGTTCCTGACGCCGCCGGCCTGATCGGCGCGAGGCGTCTTGAAGAGACAATCATGCATCTCACCGAAAAGGATCTCGTGATCGCCCTGATTTGCGGCGGCGGGTCAGCTTTGCTGCCGGCCCCTCCGGACGGAGTGACGCTGGAGGACGAGATCGCGTTGAACAAGGCGCTCTTGGCTTCTGGCGCTCCCATCTCAGCTATGAACGTAGTGCGGAAACATCTCTCGACGATCAAGGGTGGTCGCCTCGCCGCGAAAACACGGGCGCGCGTGGTTAGTCTCATCGTCTCAGACATTCCTGGCGACAACCCGGCCTTCGTCGCATCGGGCCCAACCATTCCAGACGCTTCGACGAGACAAGACGCGATCGCGATTGTCGAGCAATACCGGCTGAAACTCCCCGACGCGATGCTTGCTCATCTCCATTCGCCAGCCGCCGATGCGCCAAAGGTCGATGATCCCACCTTCGCTCGTCACGAGCACTTCATCGTCGCCTCGGCGGCAAAGTCGCTCGAGGCCGCAGCCGAAGTGGCCCGCACGCAGGGCGTTGCCGCGCAAATTCTTTCGGATTCGATCGAAGGGGAAGCCCGTGAAGCGGCGCTCGTCCATGCCGCCATCGCCCGAGAGATCCTGTTGCGCGACCGGCCGTTTGCAAAGCCGGTCGTCCTGTTATCTGGTGGCGAAACCACTGTCACGTTACGCGGTAAGCACGGAAGAGGTGGGCGAAATGGCGAGTTTGCACTGGCGGTAGCACTGGCAATAGACGGCTTCGACATTACCGTGCTAGCCGCCGACACTGACGGAATCGACGGGTCTGAACAGAACGCGGGCGCTTTCGCCGACGGCACCACCGTGCGACGTCTAAGGGCTCTAGGACTCGATGGAGCGAAGCTGCTTCTCGAGAATGACAGCTTTTCGGGCTTCGCCGCCCTTGGCGATGCCTTCCACACCGGTCCGACCGGCACGAACGTCAACGACTTCCGCGCCGTGCTCGTCACGTGACCTCAAGCCCCGTCAGAGTGGATCGCACATCGCCTCTGCCCGCTTTCCATCATGTGGAAAAGTTGGCGACTAGGAAACCGAGGCGAACACGATCTCCGTAAAGCTGACGGAATGCAAAACGCCCTCTGCCCCGTTTCTGCAGCGACGCGTCGCACAACACCAACAACCGACCCTGACTTCAGACTACAAAGAGGAAGACGCCATGGACAAGCTCACTCGCACGCGTGCATCCGTGACCGAACAGGAAGCACTCGACTTCCATTCCGAGGGCCGACCGGGCAAGCTCGAAATCAACCCGACCAAACCGATGGCGACACAGCGCGACCTGTCGCTCGCCTATTCGCCGGGCGTCGCCTTTCCGGTAAAGGCCATCGCCGCGGACCCGGCCTCCGCCTACGACTATACGGCTCGTGGCAACATGGTGGCCGTGATCTCGAACGGCACGGCCATTCTCGGCCTCGGCAACCTCGGCGCGCTTGCGTCAAAGCCTGTCATGGAAGGCAAGTCGGTGCTGTTCAAGCGCTTTGCCGACGTGGATTCCATCGACCTTGAAGTCGATACCGAAAACGTCGACGAGTTCATCAACTGCGTGCGTTTCCTCGGCCCCTCCTTCGGTGGCATCAACCTCGAAGACATCAAGGCGCCGGACTGTTTCATCATCGAGCAGAAGCTGCGCGAGGTCATGGACATCCCGGTGTTCCACGACGACCAGCACGGCACGGCGATCATCGCCGCAGCCGGCCTCATCAACGCGCTGGCGCTGACCGGCCGCGACTTCAAGACGACCAAGCTCGTCTGCAACGGCGCGGGTGCCGCCGCCATCGCCTGCATCGAACTCATCAAGTCGATGGGCTTCGCCTCTGACAACATCATCCTTTGCGACACCAAGGGCGTCATCTTCGAAGGCCGCACCGAGGGCATGAACCAGTGGAAGTCGGCGCATGCGGTCAAGACCGACCGCCGCACGCTGGCAGAGGCGATGGACGGCGCCGACGTGGTCTTCGGCCTCTCGGCCAAGGGCGCGCTTTCGGAGGACATGGTGCGCTCGATGGCGCCGCGGCCGATCATCTTCGCCATGGCCAACCCGGACCCGGAAATCACGCCGGAAGAAGTCGCCCGCATCCGCGACGACGCTATCGTCGCCACAGGCCGTTCTGACTATCCGAACCAGGTCAATAACGTGCTCGGCTTCCCCTACATCTTCCGCGGCGCGCTCGACGTGCGCGCAACGACCATCAACGACGAGATGAAGATCGCTGCCGCCGAAGCGCTGGCAAGCCTTGCCAAGGAAGACGTGCCCGACGACGTCGCCGCCGCCTACCAGGGCAACCGGCCGCGCTTCGGTCCGCAATACATCATTCCCGTTCCCTTCGATCCACGGCTAATTTCTGCCATTCCGGTGGCTGTAGCCCGAGCTGCTATGGAAAGTGGCGTCGCTCGCCAGCCCATTTTCGACCTTGCCGCCTATGGCCACGAGCTCTCGGCGCGCCGCGACCCGATCGCCGCCACCACCCAAGGTCTCTACGAACGGGTTCGCCGCTTCCCCAAGCGCGTTGTCTTCGCAGAGGCGGAGGAAGAGCAAGTCATGCGCGCGGCGATTTCGTTCTGCAACCAGGGCCTCGGAACAGCGATCCTGCTCGGTCGCGACGACCTGATCCGTGCCACGGCGGAAAGAGCCGGCATAGAGCTCGATCGGCCGGGCATCGAAGTCGTCAACGCGCGCCTTTCGCACCGGGTGGATGCCTATGTCGAACACCTCTATGCCCGCCTGCAGCGTCAAGGCTTTCTCCATCGAGACGCTCAACGTCTGATCCACAATGACCGCAATCACTTTGCGGCGACGATGGTTTCTATCGGCGATGCCGACGCCATGGTGACCGGGACAACGCGGAATTACGCAACCGCATTGCAGGATATTCGCCGGTGCATCGACACCAAACCCGGACACAAGGTGATCGGGATTTCTCTTGTCGTTGCGAGAGGGCGCACCATCTTTGTCGCCGATACGGCGGTTCATGACATGCCAAATGCGGAGGATATCGCCGACATCGCCACCGAAGCCGCGCGCGTTGCCAAGCGCATGGGCTACGAACCGCGTGTCGCGCTACTAGCCTACTCCACGTTCGGTCAGCCGATTGGCGAACGTTCGCAACGGGTGCGGGAGGCGGTCGCAATCCTGGATCAGCGGCGGGTGGAGTTCGAATACGACGGCGAAATGGCCGCTGACGTAGCGCTCAATCCGCACCGGATGGAGCAGTATCCTTTCTGCCGGCTCTCAGCTCCGGCGAACGTGCTGGTGATGCCGGCAATCCATTCCGCGTCGATTGCCACCCGGATGTTGCACGAGCTCGGCGCTGCGACGGTGATCGGCCCCCTGCTACTCGGTCTCGACAAATCTGTTCAGATCACCTCGATCGGCGCGAAGGACACGGAGATTGTCAATATGGCGACTATCGCGGCCTACAACGCAGGCGAGTAACAATTCGCGTGGTGGCGGTCAGTTCGCCGAAGGGGTGTTCTCGAGGTTCCTTTTAACTCCATTGGTAAAGGCGATACGTGATGATTGAAAAGGACACGACTGTCGACGAGACCTCCGACCGGTGGTGGACGCGGGCCTTCTCAAATGTGCAGACTAACATCCAGGAGATAGATGCAACGATGGACGTCGAGCAGGCGCTTGACTTCATCGAAGCTCAAGGGGCCGATACTTGGCTTCTCAACGTCGGGGGGATCGCATCCTTCTATCCGACGGACCTCCCGTTCCAGACCCGCGTCCCATTCCTCAAGGAGCGCCCATCAGGCGATCTGATTGGAGATGCGGTCGCCGCCGCGAGAAGGCGCAATGTCAGGGTGCTGGCCCGAATGGATTTCTCCAAGGTCTCGACCCGGATTGCCCACAAACACCCGGACTGGCTTTTCAAGTCTCCGAATGGGAAAGCTCAAATCTACAATACGTTGTACACAACCTGCCCCTGTGGGGACTATTATCAGCATCGGTCGTTCGACATCATCGATGAAATTCTAGACCGCTATGAAATCGGCGGCTTTTTCGTCAATTGGTTCCGCTTTTCGGAATTCGACTATAGCCGTAACTATCACGGGGTCTGTCACTGCGAAAAATGCAAGACTGCGTTCGCGGCCTTCGCCGGCGACGCGGAAATCCCCGACACACCCCAACACCCCAGCTACTCACTGTGGTTGCGGTTTGCCACAGGGGTCCTCCAGGGACTTGTTGACAGACTGGCAAAGCACATAGAGGAGAAGAATCCCGGCGTTGCCCTGATCATGAGCCGCAGGTCGCCGATCATCTACTATGAGGCCAACAATGGCGTCGGACGCGAACCCTGGCATCACGCGACATCCGAAGCCGTGAGCGTCTACCGAACGGGCATGCCGACTTCGTCCATCCTGGTGAATTCAACCTCCTTCGTCGACATGCCCTACAGGATGGCAGGCGAGCAGCCCGAGCATTTCGCGCAGTATCTGCTCCAGGCGATCGCGCGAGGTGGCAATCCGTCAACGTACCTAATGGGCGCGCCAGGGCGCATCCCGTACGCGAATCTGCCGATTGCAGGCGAAATCCAGAGGTTCTACCAAGATAACCGCGCCATCTACAGTGACTACCGTCCGGACTCAACGGTCGCGCTGATCCGACCCGAT
>NZ_JAEPRP010000008.1:18093-89771 GCF_016652895.1 Ensifer sp. SSB1 | reverse complement strand
CTCGAAGTCCTCCAGCACGAGCTCCACCTTGCCCGCGTCGATCAAGTGCTTGATCTGCCAGAGCGGTGAATAGCCAAGACCAAGTCCCTCCTCCACCGCCGAATAGATCGCGTTCATCGAGTTGGTTCGAAACGCACCACTCACCTTGATTGCACGCGCGCGGCCGTCGATGGTGAACATCCACGCACCGGGTCGCTCGTCACCGGTGCGGGTGACGCAACTGTGCTCAGCCAGCTCCAGCGGATGCAAAGGCCGGCCGAAGCGGGCGAAATAGGTGGGCGAGCCGAAGACGACGCGACGAAGCGCGCCCAGGCGCTTGCCGGTCAAGCCAGAATCCTGGAGATCCCCGATCCGCACGACCAGATCGAGCCCACCCCCGGCGAGATCGACAAAGGCGTCGGACAGGTCGAGATCGACCTCCACCTCAGGATACTTCGCCATGTATTCGGCAATGACGGGCATCAGGAACCGCGGCGCAAACAGATTGGGCGCCCCGAGACGCAGGATACCTGATGGCTCGGAGCGGCGTTGTGCCGCTTCCTCGCGCGCCTCGTGGATCTCCTCGACTGCCGGCTTGATGCGCCGATAGAAGCTCTCGCCCGCCTCGCTGGGCATCGAGCGGCGGGTGGTCCGATGCACCAGCTCCACACCGACATCGGCTTCAAGCATCGCGAGCGACCGGCTGACGGTCTGGAGCGGACGCCCGAGCCGTTTCGCCGCAGCCGTCAGGCTACCCTGCTCGACGATGGCCAGAAAAGCTTCCAGGTCCTCGATGCGACTCATGGCGACACTCCCGATTTTCGGGAGAAAAAATCACAGTTCGCGACAATTGTCCGTTTTATTGCGAGTCATTAGCTTGAGGCCATCACCTCGATCGCACCAAAGGCAGGCCCAGATGAACCCGCGCTCCAACACCATCCTCGTCGTCGGCGCCAGCGGCCGCTTCGCCGGCCTCGTTGTCCCTGAACTTGCGCGGCGCGGCGCTACGGTTCGCGCCCTGACCCGCGACGAAGCGCGGGGCGCGCTTGCGCGAACGCTCGGCGCATCCGAGATCGCCATTGGCGATCTCCGCGACCGGGAGAGCCTCGACCGTGCGATGGAGGGCGTTAACGGGATCTTTCATATCGGGCCGGCCTTCGCACCGGATGAAGCGGCGATGGGCGTGTCGATGGTCGAAGCCGCCGTGCGGGCCGGCGTCAGGAAGTTCGTCTTCTCCTCGGTCATCCAGCCGACCAATGTGCGGCTCAAGAACCATGCGGCAAAGATCCCGGTGGAGGACGCGCTCTATTCCTCGCCGCTCGAATACACCGTCCTGCATCCGGCCAACTTCATGCAGAACTTGCGTGCGGGCTGGGCGAGCGTGCTTGCAACCGGCACTTTCGCCGAACCTTTTCCCGCGTCGACGCGCATTGCCCGTGTCGACTACCGCGACGTCGCAGAAGTGGCGGCAATCGCACTCACCGAGGATCGCCTTGCCTATGCAACGCTCGAACTGTGCGCCGAGGGGCGGCACGATCGCGAGGAAATCGCCCGGATGATGAGCGAGGCACTCGGGCGGCCGATCATTGCCGGAACCATCGGCTTTCATGAATGGGCAGCGCCGATCCGCAGCAAGTACAGCGACCATCAACTGGAACTGCTGGCAAAGGTCCACGCCCATTATTCGGACGTCGGCCTCGGTGGAAACAGCCTGACACTCGGCGCAGCGCTTCAGCGCGAACCCCGCAACCTCGAAAGCTTCATCCGCGAATTGGCGCAAGCCTAGCACAAGTACGGTCCGACGCCATGCCGACGGACATTCGCATCCCTTCAAAGCCTGGAGTTCACCCGCATGTCAAAGAAGCTTCCACACCGATATCAGGCAATCGTCATGCCGCTGGTCCTGTCCGTACTGATGTCCGCCATCGTCTCCTTCGTCTCGACGGCGAGCGGCAGCGGCTTTCAATCGGACCTGCTGTCACTTTGGCTCAAGGCCTGGATCTTTTCCTGGCTGGTCGCGTTCCCGAGCCTGCTCGTGGTTCTTCCTGTGGTGCGTCGGATCGTGGCGGCGACCGTGGAGCAGTCGCGGTAGCTCCTGAGATGGCAATGCGACACTCGCCGTTCACCCTTGGCGACCTTCCGCCAAGGGCTTGCCCTCGCCGTCTCCGGCTGCCGCCGTCATCGCGGTTTTTAGGATATCTAAAATCGATTGACAGGAAATCCGGGCGCACCCTAGCTTGAGGAGAGACGATAAGGGGACAGACTGTGACGACGGAACATGCCAGCGGTGCATCGAGCGGCGAGGCTGAGGCGCCATCGCTCGGTGATCGCCTGCGCCAACGGCGCAAGACACTGAAAATGACGCTTCAGGAGGTCGCCAACGAGGCAGGCTTTTCCGTCGGCTTCATTTCGCAGATCGAGCGCGGCATTACCGTCCCCTCGCTGACCTCGCTGATCGCCGTCTGCCGGACGCTAAAGGTCGAGGCCGGCAGCTTCCTCAATCCGCCGAAAGTCGCAACACCTTTCACCCGCCGCGAACACCGGCCGATCTATGGGCTGGGTGGAGAAGGCCGCAACGCCGTCTCCTACGAGCGGCTCTCCGCCTCCTTTCCCGGAAATGTACTGAGAAGCACCATCATTCACGAGCCACCGGGCCACCGCAGCGAACCGATGTCGCACGAGGGCGAAGAGATCTTCTTCATTCTCCAGGGGGCGTTGACGCTGGAGGTTGACGGCGAGCGCGTGGTGCTCGAACCGGGCGATTCCGCCCATTTTCCTTCGCTGCGCACCCACACGATGTGGAACCACACGGGTGAGCCCACAACCATTTTGCACACCTGCACCATGGATGTGTTCGGCGACGGCGATCCGTCGGGAAGCCCTGCCGACAGCCTGGCGGTCACCCGCGCCGAGAACCGGCTGGGCGCATCCGGAAAAATCGAAGGCGACCAGGGAAGCTGAGTGGAGATCGGTGGCGACTCCATGCCGTGCCTGTCGCCGGGCACCCCGGCACTCGCCGCCGGATCGGCGCCAAGACGACAGCTTGGTGCGCCTAACGACGCCCGATGATAATACCAGTTTAAAACCGACGAAAAATTTTGCATAAGGACTCATCTCGAAAAGGTGATCCTCATGAGCGATCAGGCAACTCTCGATTTTCTTGCGCGTGCCATGTCTGGCGATAGCGGCGAGCCGCTCTACCGTCGCCTCGAAGAGGCGATCAAGCAGGCGATCAATGCGTCCACATTGCGCCGCGGCGCAGTCATCCCCAGCGAACGGGATTTGAGTGAGGGCCTTTCGATCTCGCGCGTGACCGTGCGCAAGGCGATCGAAGGCCTCGTCGCCGATGGCCTGCTCGACCGCCGCCAGGGAGCGAAGACCGTGGTTTCCTCACGCGTCGAGAAGTCGCTGGCGACGATGACGAGCTTTTCCGAAGATATGCGCTCGCGCGGCCTCGAGCCCGGCTGCACCTGGATTTCGCGTGAGATCAGCCGCCCGTCACCCGCTGAAATGATGGCACTCGGCATTCCGGCGGGAGAAAAAATCGTGCGCCTCCGGCGTCTGAGAACTGCCAACGACACCCCGATCGCGATCGAAACGGCATCGCTGCCTGCCCGTTTCGTGCCGGATCCCGGTGCAATCGGCGCATCACTGTACGAGTATCTCGCCGCCCACGGCGCCCTGCCCGTCCGGGCGCTGCAGCGCATGCAGGCAAAGCCCGCCAGCGAGGAAGAGCGGCGCCTGCTCGAAACGCCCGAAGATACGAGCCTGCTGGTCATGGAGCGGCGTTGTTTCCTGGCTGACGGGCAGATCGTCGAGTTCACCCAGACCAAGTACCGGGGCGACGTCTACGACTTCGTCATCGAACTGATGCGATAATACCAGTATAATTCCTGTTGCAATCTGGTCTTACACTGCTACCGTGGAGCCTCCATTGGGAGAGCCTGCGTGACCTTCGACATCCATAGCCTCAAGCACGGTCTGATCGTTTCCTGCCAACCGGTGAAGGGCGGCGTCATGGACAATGCCGCCATGGTTGTCGGTTTCGCGCTGGCCGCGCTCGACGGCGGCGCAACCGCCCTTCGCATCGAATCCGCAGACTATGTTCGCGCCGTGCGCCAAGCGACCGATCGCCCGATCATCGGCCTCGTCAAGCGCGACCTGGAGACGTCTCCGATCCGCATCACCCCCTTCATCGAGGACGTCGATGCTCTGGCGGCAGCCGGCGCCGATATCATCGCCTATGATGCCACTGCCCGCGAACGGCCGGTCGCGACCAAGACGCTGATCGAGCGCATCCACGCCGCAGGCAAGATCGCCATGGCCGATTGCTCGGTCATTGCCGACGCCGAGCACGCGCTTGCCGAAGGCGCAGAAATTGTCGGCTCCACCCTTGCCGGTTACACGGGTCCGGTCGAGCCGACGGAACCGGACTTCGCCCTCATCGCCGCCATGCGCAACCTGACCCCTCACGTGGTCGCCGAAGGCTGCGTGCGCACGCCCGAACAGGCCGCTCAGGCGCTTCAGGCCGGCGCCTTCACCGTTGTCGTCGGCTCCGCGATCACGCGGCCCGAGCACGTGACGTCGTGGTTCAGGCAGGCGCTCGATGAAACGCTTGCCGGAAACGAGGCCTGAAAATGGCGCACACCCAAACCGTTCTCGCGATCGATGTCGGCGGCACGAAGATGCTGGCCGCCCTCGTGCGGGGAACAGAAATCGTCGACACACTGCGGATGCCGACGCCCGGCGAAGGCGATCCGGCCCAGTGGCTTACCGCGCTCTTCGGGGCGATCGCGTCCTGGCGCGGTGCCTACGGCTCGGTCGGCGCCGCGGTCAGCGGCATTGTCGATAACGGCCATTGGTCGGCGCTCAACCGTAAGACGCTCGACATCCCCGACGGCTTTGCGCTGACGGAAACGATCGAGCGGCTGGCAGGCGTGCCGGTGCTGGCTGCAAACGACGCCCACGCGGCAGCCTGGGGTGAATACGCCTTTGGCGCGGGCAACCGCGAAGACATGGTTTTCCTGACGATCTCCACCGGTATCGGCGGGGGCATCGTCCTGAATGGGCGCCTGCTCGAAGGGCTCGCCGGACACTTCGGCCAGTCGCGCAGCGCCGAATGGCCTGGTGACGCCCTCGAAGATCACGTATCCGGCCACTGGATCGCCGGGCAGGCAGCCCCCCACCAATCGGGCGCCACCGCACGGGACGTCTTCGCCGCCGCCCGCGACGGACACGACTGGGCCAGGCGCACTATCGAAACATCCGCAGAGCGAACCGCTCTGCTCTGCCGCAACATCCAGCTTTCGCTGGACCCGAGACGCATCGTCATCGGCGGCAGCATCGGTCTGGCCGAAGGCTATCTCGCCGCCGTCGAACGCGCACTGGAACCGGTGCCGGCACGACTTCGTCCATCGCTACATGCCGCCGCCCTTGGGGAGAATGCAGGGGTGATCGGCATTGCTGATCTTGCAGAGCGTCAACAAAACTTGAGGGAGAACCAAAGATGACTTTTGCGACCACGAAAAGACGTGCGCTGCTTGCGGCCGCGGGCATTGCCGGGCTGCTGGCGGCAACGCCAGCCCTTGCGGAAGTAACGGTGCTCGGCTGGCCGGGGGGCCCGGAGGAGGTCGCGCTGCGCGCCGCCGCCGACGCCTACAACGCCAAGTCCGACGTAGCCGAGAACGACAAGGTCGAACTTCTGTTCTTCAACCGCGACGGCTTCTGGGACAAGCTGCAGGCCGATCTCGCCGCCGGTTCGAAAGCCTTCGATCTCAACCTGCTCGCCACCTATTCGATCGGCCGCTACGCACCGTTCATGGAGCCGGTCGAGCTTTCGGGCGAAGCGAAGGCTGTCTATGGCGATTCCGTCCTGTCGACCATGCAGTACCAGGGCAAGCAATATGGCGTGCCAACCGATCTCTCGCTGCACTTCATGTATTTCCGCAAGGACCTGATCGAGGCCCTGCTGAAGGATGATGCCGGCAAGGCGAAATATGCCGAGATCTCGGAGAAGTACCTCGGCAAGAAGCTGGAGCCGAAGACCCCGGACGAATGGACCTGGGACGATTACGCAGCAACCGCACTCTATTTCACCCAGGCCGTCAACCCGGACAGCCCGACCCGCTACGGCACGGTGCTGCAGCTCAAGAACCTGCTGTTCAACATCATGGTCTGGCAGTCGGTACCACGCGCCTATGGTGCCAACTGGATGGACGACAGCGGCAAGATCACCGTGAACTCCGATGCCTATCGCAAGGGCCTCGAGATCTACAAGCTCCTCTATGACAACGGCGCGACGCCGAAGGACTCGCTGTCCTACGAGTTTGCCGAGGCGAACGCCGCCTTTGCGTCCGGCCAGGTCGCCGCCATGTTGCAATGGAATGCGGCAGCCGGCGATCTGACCAGCAAGGAGAAATCCCCTGCTGTGGCCGATGTGACCGAAACGGTCGCCCCACCTGCAGGTCCGGAAGGGCGCTTCACCCATATCCACGGCCTCGGTTTCGGTCTCAACAAGAACGCCGAAAACAAGGAAGGCGCCGGCAAATTCCTGAAGTGGCTTTCCTCCAAGGAAGCCGCGCTGATCTACGCCAAGAACAACGGCGCACCGGCGCTGACGCCGGAGGTGGTCGCCGAGGTCGCAGACGCCCGGCCTGACCTGGTCAAGCTCGGCGAATTCGCCGGCAAGTATGGTTACGTCATGAACGGCGCCACCTCAGCCAAGGCGTTGTCGGTCTACGAGCTGCAGGCCAAGGAGTTCACCGGCTACTGGTCCGGCCAGCAGTCGATCGACGATGCGCTCGCCAATACCGAAAAGGGCATGGCGGACCTGCTGAAGTAAGTGAAAGGGTTGCGGCGTCCACCGGGAAGCCGCAACCCTGCACGGCAAGCGGGGACTGAGGAAGCCTCCGCCCCTCATGCCGGTGCTCCACACGGGATCCAGGTGCGCCGCATCCGCGGTGCGAAAGAGCCTGTTCAGCTCCAGGATTTGGGTTGGCTAGGGCTCCTGTAACCGGCACGGGGAGAGGACCGAGCAAACACCTTGCGTCCCCTTGCCCGTCCGACAACAGATACAGATCGGTGCCATGACGACAGCCAGACCGCAATCCAATGCCCCAGAATTCCGGCTGCTCGCCACGCCGCTCGTCCTCTTCCTGCTCGTGTTCCTGGGCTTCCCGGCACTCGTCAATCTGATCTATTCGGTCTCCGAGGTCTCCTTCGAAACGCTGCGTGAGCCGAAGTTCACGGGGCTCACGAACTTTCTCTCGGTCTGGAGCGATGCAGCCTTCTGGCAGGCGAGCTGGTTCTCGCTGCGCTTCGGCTTGCTGACCGCCATTCTCGAATGTCTGCTCGGCCTGTTTCTGGCGATATTCCTGTCGCCGCTGATCGAAAAGCGGAGCTGGCTGATGGCGATCCTGATGCTGCCGCTGATGGTCGCTCCGGCGCTGGTCGGTCTGATGTACCGTCTTGTCCTGCACGAGTTCGTCGGCCCGGTGCCCTACTATCTCTGGACCTATTTCGGCGCCAGCATCTCGTTCCTTGGGCCTGGCTCCGCTTTCTGGACCCTGGTCGTCGTTGAGACGCTGCAGTGGACACCGTTCACGCTGCTGCTTTTCTACATGGCCTATCAGGCAATCCCCTCCGAGATTGCCGAAGCATCCGCCATGGATGGGGCACGAGGCCTGCAACGCCTGTGGTTCATCGAACTGCCGATGATGGGGCCGACAATCGCGGCTGCGTTGCTTATCCGCTTCATCGACGGCTTCCGGGTCTTCGACAATGTCTATGTGTTGACCGGCAGCGGTCCCGGCGGATCGACGGCATCGCTATCGATCTACATCTACGAGGCCTTCTTCAAGCAGGGCGCCATCGGCAAGGCGGTTGCCGCCTCGGTCGTCCTGTTCGTCGCCTCATTCGCCGTGCTCTACGGCCTCAACGCTCTCGCCAGCCGGCGGAAAGGAGCCAAGCGATGATCTCTGCGCTCCGTTGGTTCGTTTTCGCCATCGCCGCCATCGCCTTGAATTTCCCGGTGCTGGTGACGCTTTCCACCTCGTTCAAGAGCGCGCGCGAGCTCTCCGGCAATCCCGGTCTCTGGGTACAGGCCCCGACATTCGAGAACTACCGCACCGTCTTTGAGGTCTCCGACCGGCTGAACATCTTCCTCTATCTGTTCAACAGCCTCGCCGTGGCGCTGATGGGCACGGTGCTTGCCGTGGCACTGGCGCTTCCGGCGGCCTACGCGATCGCCCGCGGCAGGATCGGCGAACGCACGCTTCTGCCCTTCATCGTCAACCTGCGCGCCGTGCCGCTGATCATCTTCGCGATCCCGCTCTACATGATGTTCCAGTGGCTGGCGCTGCTCGATACGCGCCTCGGACTGGGGCTGATCCTCACGATCGTCAATCTGCCGCTGGCACTCGTCATTCTCGTCAATGCCATCCGGGACCTGCCCGCGGAACTCGACGAGGCTGCTCTCATGGACGGCGCGAACCGCACGCAGATCCTCATCAAGGTCGTGACTCCGCTCTGCCGGCCGGCGATCGTCACCAGCCTGATCTTCGGCTTCATCACCGCCTGGAACGAGTTCCTCTTCGGCCTGATGCTGACCACCTCCAAGGCGGTGCCGGTCACGGTCGGCGCATCCTTCTTCTTCGCCGCAAGCGGCGGTGGCGTGCAGTGGGGCGTCGCCTCCGCCGTGATGATCGTCGGCGCGCTGCCGCCAATGCTGCTCGGCCTTGTCATGTACCGCCAGATCAGCGGATCAATGACCGCCGGCGCGGTCAAGGGTTGATATTCCAGGAGATACGCATGGGTACGATTTCGCTGAGGAATGCCGGCAAGCGCTATGGCGCAGTGGAGATCATCCGGGAGCTCGACCTAGAAATCGCCGACGGCGAATTCGTCGTCATCGTCGGGCCTTCCGGCTGTGGCAAGTCCACGCTGTTGCGAATGATCGCCGGCCTGGAGGCGACGACCGCCGGGCAGATTCTGATCGATGGCCGGGACGTGACGTCCGCTTCGCCGGTCGATCGGCAGCTCGCCATGGTTTTCCAATCCTATGCGCTCTATCCGCATATGACGGTCCGGCAGAACATGGGCTTCGGACTGCGGCTTGCCAAGGTGCCGACGGCAAACGCCAAGGCCAAGATCGAGGCAGCGGCAGAAACGCTCAAGCTTACGCCATTGCTCGACCGCTACCCCAGGGAGCTCTCCGGTGGCCAACGCCAACGCGTCGCCATCGGCCGGGCGATCGTACGCGAGCCGGTCGGCTTCCTCTTCGACGAACCGCTTTCAAACCTTGATGCGGCGCTGCGGGTCGATATGCGGCTTGAGATCGCCAAGCTGCATCGCACCCTCGGCGCAACCATGATCTATGTGACCCACGACCAGGTGGAGGCGATGACGCTCGCCGACAGGATCGTGGTGATGAAGGACGGGCGGATCATGCAGCAGGGTCGGCCGAGAGACCTCTACGAAAAACCGGCGAACCTTTTCGTGGCGCAGTTCATCGGCAGCCCGAAGATGAACCTCCTGCCCTGCCGGCGCGACCAGGGCGACCGTCTCGACCTGAGCGGCGAAGGCAATCTGACGCTTTCCATGTCGGGGATGGCTGAACCCGAGCAATTGGGGGCGCGACCCGAGCACCTGGCGCTGGTTGCACCGGAGAGCGGTCACTGCCGCGGCGTCGTCGAGGCGAGCGAATATCTCGGCGGCAATATGAGCGTCTTCGTTCGCGCCGGCCGGCTCGGCCTGATCAATGTCAGCGCGCCGGCCGACACACCTTTCCACGTCGGCGAGGCCGTCGGGATCCGGATCGACGAAAGCCGGTCCTCCCTATTCGATGGTGCGGGCGCCGCGATCGGCGCCCGTCACTAGGCCGCAGTTCGAATGCGCGATGGACGCGGCCCGCGCTAAGGCAGCAGCACCATGGCGCCCGTCGTCTGGCGACCCTCGAGCCGGCGGTGCGCCTCGGCCGCTTCGACCAGCGGCAGACGCGCGTGCACGGGGATCTTGACGGCGCCGCTCGCGACGACATCGAAGAGATCCTTGCTCATCGCCAGCACATCCTCGCGCCGCGCCAGATGCGCCGGCAACAGCGGCCAGGTGGCGTAAAGCGATCCCTTCTGCGCGAGCGTCGTGATGTCGAAGGGCGGGATCGGACCGGAAGCGGCGCCGAAACTCACGAAGTGACCGAAGGGGCGCAGGCTATCGAGCGACCCCTCGAACGTCGCCCTGCCGATGCTGTCATAGACGACATCGACCCCCTCGCCTTTGGTGATCTCCCGAACGCGGGCAGCGAAATCCTCGGCGTTGTAGTCGATGACGTGGTCGGCGCCACTTCTCCTCGCCAGCTCGGCCTTTTCGGGCGCGCCAGCGGTGCCAATGACGGTTGCGCCGAGATGTTTCGCCCATTGCGTCAGGATCAGGCCAACGCCGCCGGCAGCCGCATGGACGAGGATGGTGTGGCCGGCCTCGACCCGGAAGGTCCGGCGCAGGAGATATTGCGCCGTCAGGCCCTTCAGCATCATGGCCGCACCCGTTTCGAAGTCGATATCCTCAGGCAGATGCACAAGGACACGCGCCGGCACATTGTGTTCCTCCGCATAGGCACCGAGCGCCTCGGAATAGGCGACGCGGTCCCCCGGCTTGAAGCCCTCGACGCCAGGCCCAACGGCGATCACCTCGCCCGCCCCTTCCTTGCCGGGGATGAACGGCAGCTGCGGCGGCGGGTAGGCGCCGTTTCGCAGGTAGACGTCGACGAAATTGACGCCGATCGCCCGGTTGCGCACGCGCACTTCACCCGGGCCGGGTTCACCGAGGTCGACATTTTCATAGGCGAGCACATCAGGCCCGCCGTGCTGATACACGCGGATGGCTTTCATGGATCTGGTCCTCTGGTTGAGTTGGCTGGTCTTGGCAGCCTCTAGGCGACGGTCGATGCCGACCTGCCTGATGCTGCCCCACCTTCCTCGCTGGTCACATCTGATAGATAGCCACGCACGAGTTCCCGTTGTAGACTGATATCAATGACAACAGAGTTCAAGTTTCATGATATCTGATCAGGTCGGGATCGACCTCCTGCGCAGCTTCGTCGCGGTCTGCCGGCAAGGCAGCTTGAACCGCGTCGCTACCCAGACCGGCCGCACCCAATCGGCACTCAGCATGCAGATGCGCCGGCTCGAAGATCTGCTCGGCCGTCAACTCTTCACCCGCACCGGTCGCGGTGTCGTTCCGACGCCCGAGGGCGAACTGTTTCTGGGATACGCCACGCGCATGCTGGCGCTCGGCGACGAAGCGGCGGCGCGGCTGCGACAGGCAGACTTGAGCGGTGGCGTCCGGGTCGGGCTTGCCGAGGAAGTGGCAACGACGGCGCTGCCCGAAGCGCTGGGGCGGCTGCGGCGCGGCTACCAGGAGATCCGGCTCGACGTGGTGGTCGAGCAATGCGTGGCGCTTGGAAGGACCTGGCCCGAAGGCGACCTCGACATCATGGTCGTGCCGACCTCGGTGGTCACGGCCGACGCCCTCACCACCTGGAACGTCGAACTGCAATGGGTCTGCGCTACGGACTACGCTTTCGACGAGACGCGGCCGATCGACCTCGTCGCCTTCGCGGCGCCCTGCCTCTGGCGCCGACGCATGATCGAGACGCTGGCGGACCAGGGCCGGGAACACCGGATCACCTTTACCAGCCAGAGCATCACCGCGCTTCAAGCCGCAGTCGAAAACGGGCTCGGCATTGGCTTGCTTCCGCCGGAAGCGATGCGCGCGGGCACGATGCGGGCGCTGCCTGCTTCGTCAGGTGTTCCGAAGCCGTTTGCCGTCCAGTATGGGCTCTTCGCCAGGGATCGGCGCACGGCCGCCGTCGATTGCGCGATCGGCGTGCTGCTCGAGGCCCTGCCGGCTACGTCAAGGACCTAGCGTGCTTCGTTGAAACGCTCGGCCGCCTGAGAACGTACCGCTCCGGGCGGCACTCACGCGCCCCAGGTCGTCTCCAGCACGCGGATCCAGTTGCCGTGGCAGATCTTTGCGAGCGCGGCGTCGTCATAGCCGCGCGTGCGCAAGAGGTCGACGAGCAGCGGCAGATCGGCCGCGCTGCGCATGGCCGCCGGGATAGTCGTGCCGTCGAAGTCCGAGCCGAGCGCGACGTGCTCGATGCCGATGCGATTGACGATGTAGTCGATATGGTCGACGAGCAGCGTCAGCGGCGTCTCCGGGTTCTTGACGCCATCCGAGCGCAGGAACAGGACGCCGAAATTGATGCCGGCGAGACCGCTGGTGTCCTTGATCGCGTCGAGCTGACGGTCCGTCAAGTTGCGGCTGTGCGGGCAGAGCGCGTGGACGTTGGAATGGGAGGCGACGAGCGGCGCTTGCGACAGCGCCGCGATGTCCCAGAAGCCCTGCTCGTTCATGTGCGAGAGATCGAGCATGATCTTCAGTTCGTTGCTCGTCCGCACCAGATCCTTGCCGGCCTCGCTGATGCCCGGACCGATATCCGGCGAAGAGGGAAAGCGGAAGGGAACGCCATAGGCGAAGATGTTCGGCCGGCTCCAGACCGGGCCGAGCGTGCGGAGACCCGCGGCATGAAGCACATAGAGCGCGTCGAGATCGGCACCGACGGCCTCGATGCCCTCTATGTGCAGCACGGAGGCAAAGGCGCCCTTGGCCATGGCGTCGCGGATATCGGCAGCACTGCGGCAGATCTTCAGCCGGCCCTCGGATTGGCGCTCGATCCGCATCAACAGGCTCGCCATGCCGAGGGTGGCCTCGAGAGCGGTTTCCTGATCCGGCGTCGCAAAGTCGCCGCTGCCGTCCTTGGCCAGGCCCGGCGAGCCCACGTAGACGGCACAGAGACCGCCGGCAAGACCGCCCGTCTCAGCCTTGTCGAGGTCGATATGTCCGGTATCGACGCCATCGAGGAAGCGGCGTTCCGGCGCGCCCCCCGGCGAACGCCAGAGCCGCGACAGCACGTCGTTATGTCCGTCAAAGACCGGGATTTTCGCTGGGGTCGCCAATTCTGGATCGCCTTCTCAACCTGTTGTCCTGTGTGCGACTCATGGATAGTCGCGGACGGACCATAGACATTGGGTGCGCGAACCGCACCCTTTTTCCCTGCCGGCCTAACCCAATGCAGGCCGGCCGGGCAAATGCAAACCATGCATGGACCCTGCCGGAATCGGAATTGGCAGCACAAGGTACTGTCGTGCTTAGACCGAAATACGCGCGGGAAACCGCCGCGGCCAGAATGGAGAATGGATATGACGAAGCCGGCATCGCTGGATTGGCAAGCCGCCGAAGCGACGACGAGACGCCTCACCGCACAATGGGGGGCCGACGAGCCAGGCGGCGCCGTCATTGGTTTCGACGCATCCGGAATCTGCTTCACGCATGCGGCCGGCGTCGAGAGCCTCGCGACGTTTGCGCCCTTCACGGTCGACAGCGTCGTGCGTTATGCGTCGCTCACCAAGCACGTCTTCTCAGCGATGGTGCTCGCCCATGCCGACATCATCGGGCTCGGCGATCCGCTCGGCCAGCACCTTCCGGAATTGCGCTCGCCGCTTGCGGACGTAACGGTTGGGCAGGCGCTCGACATGAGCGGCGGCCTGCCGGATACCCGCGAATGCCTGTCGTTGCTCGGCCTTTCCGTCTACACTGAAACCAAGGCCGGGCCGCTGCTCGAATACCTCTCGCGGCTGGAGCGACTGAACTTTGGTGCCGGCACCGAGGTCTCCTATTCAAACACCGGTTATCGCCTCATCGAAGCGGCGTTGGAGCGCAAGGGCTTCCGCTTCGACGATTTCATCCAACGGGAAATTGCCGAGCCGCTCGGCATCGCGCTGAAAGCGCCCGATGTCTGGAACGACCCGGTGAAAGGCCTCGTCCCCGGATACTGGAACTCGGGCGAAAACTGGCAGCTTTCCGCCGCGGGCCTGCACATTTCCGCGTCGGGCAGCCTCACCGGCAGCGCCCGGGCGCTTGCCATCTGGTTGCAGGCGCTGCTTGATGATGAAGGCCGCTTTGCCGGTCTCCTGCAGAAATTGCAGGAGACCCGGTTTCTTGCCGACGGGCGCCCGACGGGCTACGGCCTGGGCCTGCGCAACTCATCGCTCGGTGGACACGAATTCGTCGGCCACGGCGGCTCGCATCCCGGCTACAAGACCTATTTCCTGCTCGATCCCGAAACGCGTGCCGGCCTCGTCGTCGTCTCCAATCGCGAAGATACCAACGGCTACAAGATCGCGCTTGAGAGCATTGCGGCACTCACCGGGCTCGCGCTTCCGGATCCCGCGGCTGACCTCGGCGACGGTTTCTATGTGACGGAAACCGGCCCCTGGTGGATCGAGATCAAGGGCAGCACCTGCACCTACCTCGATGCCGACGAGACGCTCTATGACGACGGCGACGGCTGGGTCTCGTCGCGCTCCGCCTCATCACCTCTCCGGCTTCGCCGCGATGGCCCGGCGCTTGTCGGCGAGGCCGGCCATGCGGCACGTCGTTTCCTTCCCGCGGCGACGCATGCGCCGGTGCCGGCATCGCTTTCCGGCGTCTGGCGCTCGGACGAGGGTGCGGAATTCACGATCGACAACGGCACGGTCTTGATGGGGGTCGGCCCGGTGCGCCAGGCCGTGACGCTGACTGCACTCGGCAGTGGCCGCTTCCTGTTCACCCTGATCGATGGTCCCTGGGTCAAACGTGTATGCCTGCATCTCCTCGGGCCCGATCTTCTCGAGCTGGTGTCGAGCCGCGCCCGCATGATCGAATATCGACGCCGCACCTGATTTCTCTTGATGACGCGCGGGCGCTGCCGCAAAGAAGCCTGTCCGCCGGTGAATGGCTGAGCGGACTGGGCTTCCGGAGTGCATGTCTTGGAAATCAAATGGCTTGAAGACTTTCTGGCGCTCGCCAGCACACTGAACTTCTCCAAGGCGGCGGATGAGCGTCACGTGACCCAATCCGCTTTCAGCCGCCGCATCCGGCAACTGGAGGCTTGGCTCGGCGCAACGCTCGTCGACCGGGCGACCTACCCTTCGCGTCTCACCGAAGCCGGCGCGAAGTTCGTGCCGGTGGCGCAGGAAACGCTGAAACAGCTCTATCAGGCGAGGCGCAACCTTCAGCAGGAAGAGGGCTCCGACGCCCGCACCATCAAGCTGACGGCGCTGCACACGCTTTCCTTCACCTTCTTTCCGGAGTGGATGAGCCGCGTCAATGCCAAGATCGGGCCGCTCTTCTCCCGGCTTCGGCCGGACTCCGGCAGCATGGAAGAGAACCTCAATTCGCTCGTCGACGGCGAATGCGACTTCCTGCTCACCTACGCCCATACCCAGGTTCCGCACCTACTCGACCCACAGGCCTTCGAGCATCGTGTGCTCGGACACGAGCGCATCATCCCCGTCTCGTCCGCGAGCAAATCAGGCGCGCCTATGCATCTGCTCGAAGGCGGAGCGAAACCCTTTCCGCATCTGAGCTACGAAAAATCGTCGTTCTTCGGCCAGCTCCTCGATGAGCTGATAAGCCCCAACCTGCCGCCGGCGCAACGGGTGCACGAAGGCAGCATGTCCGTAGGACTGAAGGCCATGGCGGCTGCCGGCTGGGGCATCGCCTGGGTTCCCGAGAGCCTGATGACGAACGAGCTGGCGAACGGCTCGCTGGTCAGGGCCGCCGACCCGCGCTGGGACGTCAGCGTCGAAATTCGGCTCTACCGCGCCAAGGAGAACCGTCGGCCGGTCGTCGGCCGCGTCTGGCAGAACCTGGAGGCCGGATCCTAATCAGGCGGCGCGAGAAGTGTGCTGTCGTACCAGACGTCCTCGTAGTCAGGCACAATCAAAAAGCGCCAACCCGGAGGCAGAGCGAGATACGGCAGCACTGATACACAAAGCTTCTGCAGATGATGGGCATGGAGAGGCATGAAGAATTCGGGATCGGCAGATAATTCTTCCCCTCCCCAGATATACCAACCACTCGTTCCGTTCTCGGGTGGATGCCGCAGCCCATTGAGCGGCAGCTCCCCCCGCAGTGCGCTGGCAGAAACACCAAGCTTGCAAAAGATGTCGGGCGCGTCGAACTCGGCGCCGTAGCGTCGGCAGACGTCGCGTTGAGCCTGATTCATTTCCCGCGCTTCCAAGGCAGGAGCTCCGGCCGTCGACTAGATCGCCGTTCGCCGTGCGTGCTCCAGATAGAGTTCGCGCAGGCGCCTGACCACCGGGCCCGGCTCACCGCTACCGACGGGCTTGCCGTCGATGCGGGTGATCGGCGCAACGAAGTTTGAAGCGCTGGTCAGACACGCTTCGCGAGCGTTGAGCGCCTCTTCGAGCGTGAAGGGGCGTTCTTCCAGCGTCATTCCCTGTTCGGCGGCGAGCGCCAGAGCGGCGAGCCGTGTGCAGCCTGGCAGCGTCTTTTGACTGTTGCCACGTGTGACGATGCGGTTGTCCGCAGTCACGATGTAGGCGGTCGACGATGCGCCTTCGGTCACGAACCCGTCCTCGATCATCCAGGCCTCATCGCAGCCTTCAGCCTTGGCGATCCGCTTGGCGATCACTTGCGGCAGCAGGCATACGCTCTTGATGTCGCGGCGCGCCCAGCGCTGATCGGGCACGGTCTTGACCGACAGCCCCTTGGTTGTGGCGGTTCCGTTCACCAGCGTCTTTGCCTGGGTGAAGAGCACGAGCGTCGGCTTGATATCCTCGGAGAACAGAAAGTTCCGGTCTTCGGCACCCCGGGTAAGTTGCAGATAGACCATGCCCTCGACAAGGCCGTTCTCTTCGATCAGCCGCTTTTCGATGGCGACGATTTCGTCGGTCGATACCGGCAACGGCACATCGATTTCACGCGCCGAGCGTTCCAGCCGCGCCATGTGCGATGCACTGTCGATCAGCTTGCCCTCGAGCACGGCGGTGACCTCATAGATGCCATCACCGAAGAGGAAACCGCGATCGAAGATCGAGAGGCGTGCTTCGTTCTCCGGCAGAAACTCGCCGTTGAGATAGACGGTGCGGATGGGCGGATGGGACATATGGGCTCCGTAAGAATTGGTTTGGCATAAGCGCGTGGACCGCAACGCAGGCGCGATCCACGGGCGCAAAGTCACTGTTCGCTGAGCGCGCGAAGCTGTTCGAGCGAAATCGCCTGGACCGTGCTTGGCTTGCCGTTCGCGGCGTTGAAGCCATGCGTCGTGCGGGCCATGGTCAGCGAATTGAGGATGGCCTCCTCGGTCGCCTCGATGGCCGCTTCGAAGAGCGGCGACATCAGGTCGTTCGGAAGGTCGGGATATTCGGCGATCGCCGCCCGCCGCGCCTTCGTGCGGCGCACGGCAGAGGCCGTCGAGAAGGCGAGCGCATAGTCGCCGGAGCCGTTGCTGAGCGCTGCGCCGGTGCGGGCAAGGCCGCCGAAGGCGCGCTCGGCAAGGCGCTTGAGATTGCGCGCGGAGAGCGGCGCATCGGTCGCGATCACGATGACGATCGAGCCATCCCGGTCATGTGTCGCCGGCGCTTCGTAGGCACGGCCGCAGACGGTGAGCCGGCCGCCATAGTTGGATTGAACCAGCACGCCGAGGGTGAAGACTTCCCCGGCCGTCTTGACGCGGCGCGAACTCGTGCCGATGCCGCCCTTGAGACCGAAAGCCACCGTGCCGGCGCCGGCACCGACAGCGCCTTCGTCCACGGGACCGGTCTTTGCGGCGACGAGCGCTGCGCCGATCTCGTCGATCGTCGGCCGACCGGCGCGGATGTCGTTGAGGCGGGAATCGTTGGTCTCGCCGACCACCGCGTTCAGCGACACGACCTTCTCGTTGCCCGGTTGCGCCAGCGTCCAGCTGACGATCGCCTCGATGGCGCGACCGGTCGCCAGCGTATTGGTGAGAACGATTGGCGTTTCCATTTCGCCGAGCTCTTCGATCTGGGTCGAGCCCGCGAACTTGCCGAAGCCGTTGAGCACGGCGAGTGCGGCCGGCACCTTGTCCTGAAAGAGGTTGCCTCCATGCGACAAGATGGCGGTGGCGCCGGTGCGGATGCGATCACCGTCGATCACGGTGGCATGACCGACCGCAACGCCCTCGACGTCGGTGATCGCATTCAGGGGGCCGGTCTCATATGAGCCCGGCCGAATGCCGAGGTCTCGAAGGCTCAAACGTGTGTCGTCGGTCATGGTGCTCCCACAGTCGTCACCTGTCATCTATCACGGAGCAGGCATTTCGTCGCAGGGACCCTACCCTCGCCGCGGACAAAACGGCATTTCAAAAATGGAATAGTTTCATGAGAAGCCTGCAACGCCGGCCACCCCTGAGTATCGACAATCCGCCGACGTCATTGGTCCCCCAGCCACGCGCGCCCACGCCCTCCGCGCGCATGAGTTGAGAATTATAAAGCAGTTGCAACCATAGGAGACTGTTCATAAGGTCGCGGGGTCCTTGGTATTGGAACGACCCTATCCGTGACGAAGCCGCTTTATACGACCGCCGGCAGAACTCAGGAGATGACGTCCACGGCGCCCGACCACCGTCTAACTCGACGTCGCCCGCAATGGCGTGGCCTTCGCGGATATGGCCTCCACCCGCAACGCTGCGGCAACCGCCGCCGCAATCGAGCGCCTTGGTATCGGCCGATCCCTGCATGATCTCGCGACCACCCTTGACGCCGGCACCGCCTCCGATCTTTTCGGCCAGTTGCCCGGCGAAGTCTACGGCTCGACCGTGACCGGCCTGATCGAAAACAGCCAACTCATCGGCAACCAGATCAACGACCGCCTGCGGTCCGCCTTCGACACTGTTGGCGCGAAGGCTGTGCGGACGGTGGCAACGGATGATCTCACCACCGGGTCTATCGCGTCAGCGGAACGCGCCGGCGCCTGGGGCTCGGCCTTCGGCGCCTGGGGCCATACGGATGGCGACGGCAACGCCGCCGCGCTATCGCGTTCCACCGGCGGCTTCGTCGCCGGCCTGGACGGCCTCGTCAACGACGACTGGAGGCTCGGTTTCCTCGCCGGCTACAGTTCGTCGAGCTTCAAGGTCGATGACCGCCGTGCGTCGACCTCCAGCGACAACTATCATCTCGGGGTCTATGGCGGCACACAATGGGGCGCCCTGTCGTTCCGCTCCGGCCTTGCCTATACGTGGAGCGATGTCGACAGCAGCCGCAATGTGCTCTCGCCGGTTCTCGTCGACAGCCTGACTGCCGACTACCGCGCAGGCACGACCCAGGTGTTCGGCGAACTCGGCTATGGCATGCGGGTGGGCCACCTCGTCTTCGAGCCCTTTGCCAATCTCGCCTATGTCAACGTGCATACAGACGCCTTCACGGAGAAGGGCGGCGCGGCAGCGCTGGCCGTCCAGGGCGGCTCGGACGATATGACCTTCACCACGCTCGGCCTGCGCTTGGCGACCGATTTCGAACTCGGAACGGCCAAGGCTACGGCTAGCGGCCTTCTCGGCTGGAGGCACGCCTATGGCGACGTCACGCCCGCGGTCGCTCAAGCGTTTTCAGGCAGTGACGCCTTTTCTGTCGCCGGCGCACCGATCGCGCGCGACAGTGCCCTCGTCGAGGCCGGCATCGATTTCGCCGTTACACAGACGGCAACGTTTGGCGTCTCCTATCAGGGGCAGATCGCCTCTACCGTCCGGGAACATGGCGTGCACGCCGATCTCACGGTCAAGTTCTAGTCGCCACTGGCGCCGCGCTATTCATGACGCGATCTGCTCGGGAGCTGCCGCCAGGCTCCGCGAATGGCTTGGCGGCGCGCCCATGATCTTGCGGAAGGCACGGCTGAAGGAGGCCTCGGAATCATAGCCGAGGCGGTTGGCGACATGGGCGACGCGCTTTCCTTCGCGCAGCCACTGATGGGCCTGGTGCATGCGCATGCGCGCCACGTAGCGGGCCGGCGTTTCGCCGACCGTATCGGCGAAGCGCTGGGCGAAGCCGGAGCGCGAAGCACCCATGAGCTTGGCAAGCTCCGGCACCGTCCAGTCCTTGGTCGGGTCGAGATGAATGGCGGCGAGTACCCGGCCGACCTCCGGATGGCGCACGGCGGCAAGCCAACCGGTCGCCGTGCCGCAGCCGTGCTCCACCCAGGCGCGGATGATCGTGGCGGTCAGCACGTCGGCAAGCCGCGCCAGGATGCCGCCAGAGCCGACGCGCTGCATCGCCGCCTCGCGTGTCATGGTATCGAGCAGCGACGGGATCGACGGCTCACTCGAGGCCAGATCGCTGGTGCGCATGACCGATGGCATCAGCTGCAGCAGAGGATGAAGCCGGTCGACATTGAACTGCATCACCGCGAAGAATAGAAGGTTCTGGCTGTCCGTGTTGGGACACTGGAGATCGATGATGCCGTCGCAGAGCTGCCGCTTCGGCAGATCGCGGATCGAAATCGTCGGCAGGCCGGGCTTGCTGGCGAGAACATGCGCGTCACCGCGCGGGAGCAGCACGGCATCTCCAGGCATCAGTTCTACCCAGGCGCCATCCGGCGTTTGCAGATGGGCGGAGCCTGAGGCCAGAAAGTGAAAACGCGCAGGTTCCTGCGCTGGATAGGACGTTGCCCATGGCGCACAGGGCTGGCAACGCCCATATTCCACCCCATCGAGCCTCAGGCCGCGCAGGATGTCAGTCAGCGCATCAGTCATAGGGCGCTCCAGCTTTGGACAAACGGCATAGTGTTTTGGATTTTCTAGCATAGAAACTCCAGTTGGCCATGCATATTTTCATCGCAACCGCAATGGAGATGAAGATTATGGATGGCATCGTCGCAAGGCCTACGGGCGAGGCGGATGAACAAGAAAAGCCGCTATGGGCGGCGGTCGTATCCCTGGCGCTCGGCGTTTTCGGCCTTGTCACGGCGGAATTTCTGCCGGCAAGCCTGCTGACGCCGATGTCGGCCGATCTCGGCGTTACCGTCGGCGCGGCCGGACAATCTGTGACGACCACGGCCGTCGTCGCGGCCATCGCCGGACCGGCGATCGTCGTCTACACTGGTCGTTTCGACCGCCGCAACGTGCTGCTCACACTGACGGCGCTTCTCATCATCTCCAGCCTGATCGCCGGCTTTGCATCCAGCCTTCCGATGCTGCTCGTCGCGCGCTTCCTGCTCGGCATCGGCCTTGGCGGTTTCTGGGCCCTGTCGCTGGCGCTCGCCATGCGGCTCGTTCCCGGCCGGCTGATGCCGCGGGCGATGGCGATCATCATGTCCGGCGTGTCGATCGCGACGGTCTGCGCCGCCCCCGTCGGCGCCTGGATCGGCGCGACGCTCGGCTGGCGTTATGCATTTCTGCTCGCCGCCGCCGTCGGCATCGTCACCTTCATCGTCCAGGCACTGACCGTTCCTCGCCTGCCGCCGAAGGGGACCACCGGTCTCAACACCATCCTCAACGTGCTGAAGCGGCCAGCGATCCGGCTTGGCCTTGCAACCATCCTGCTCGTCGTCACGGGCCACTTTGCCGGCTTCACCTATGTTCGCCCGTTCCTTGAGCAGGTGCCGCAGTTCGGCGTCGAGGCGATCACCGCGATCCTGCTCGCCTTCGGCATCGGTGGCTTCTTCGGCAACATTGCCGGTGGTTTCCTCGCCGAGCGCAGCACGCGGCTGTCGATGATGTCGGCAGCAGCCGGTGTCGCCGTCACCACCCTGACGCTGGCACTTGCCGGCGCACTGCCCGCAGTCGCCATCCTTGCCACCGCCGCCTGGGGCTTCGCCTTCGGCGCGCTGCCGGTCAGCGTGCAATCCTTCCTCAGCCGTGCGGCCGGCGACGAAGCCGAAGGTGCTGGAGCGGCAACGCTCACGACTTTCCAGATCGCCATTTCCACCGGCGCGATCCTCGGCGGCCTTCTCGTCGAACTGCAGGGACCGGCCGGCGTCTTCCTGTTCGCCGCGGTGGCAGCGATGCTCGGGACCTCGCTGGTCTCGGTCTACCGCGAGCGGGCGCTGCAGGCGGCGGAATGACTAACCGCCTCCGTTTTGTGTGAGAGTGGCAACTCGCACCTGCGCCTGCCGGGCTCCCAAAGGTCCGGCAGGCAAAGCGCTGGCGAGGCACACGTCTTGCCGGACCGCGCGAAGACAACGGGAGGACTACGTAGCTCGATGGCTGAAGCTTGGCGCGATGCAGGCGCGCACGCCAAATCGCTGTGCTACAAGATCAATCCGGCGGCGGGCCGAGGCGCCGCGTCTCCCAGGCCGACTTCGGCACGACGCCGCCAATGGCGATGCTGAAGGAGATTACCTCCGTCGCATCCTCGTTGAGAAGGCACTTGAAGTCGACGTCGTACCAGACCTTCTTGCTGTGATAGGCACCACCGCTGGCATCCATGCGATTTTTCGAGATGAACCCGCCCCTTGGACCGAATGGTACCATTCCTTGGGGTGGAGTATCCGGACGTTGGTGGCGGATTTGCTCCAGCGCCTCGGATTTGCAGAGCTGGCTGATGCGCGCCTTGACGGGCAATGTGAGAAGCGCCTGCTTCATTCGCGGATCGGCAATTGCCTTCTCGGCATAGAGCTTCTTCGCCTCCACCAATTTGCTCGGCACCGGCTTGAGTTCAACCTTTGCAGCAGCATCGGCCGGCTTCGTCTTCGGCTTTTCTTCCGGCGGCTGCTGCTTGGCCTCGGCTGGCTTCGCGTCCTTTGGCTCAGGCTTCGCTTCGGCCACCGCCGCCGTTAGTTTCTCGTCCGGCTTTTCCGTGGCGTTCTGCGGTGACTTCGCCGGCACCGCCAGCGTCGGCAAGGGCTTTTGTTCTTTTACCGGCGTCTCATCCTTCTTGGGTGGCGCCTTTGCAGGTTCTTCCGCGGACTTCGCAGGTTCAGTCGCGGGCTTTGCCTGCTCAGACGCCTCGGCCTTCTTATCCTCCGATTGCGCAGCCGGCGGAAGCTCGGCCTCCTTGTTGTCCTGTTTGGTCTTGGCCATGGCGGACGCGAAGGTTTGCGGCAGTTGCTGCGGCGGCTTGGGCTGGGGCTTTGGCTGAGGCTGCGGCTTCGGTTGCGGTTTCGGCTGTTCGGCCTTTTTCTCCTCGCCCTTCTTCTGCTCAGCCTTCTTCTGTTCGGCTTTCTTCTCTTGCTTCACCTCGGGAGGCGGAACGAGCTCGACGCTGACCGTCTGCTCCTTCGGTGGCTTCGGCAGTTCAAGCGGCAGGTCGAACAGGAGCAGCAAGGCGATGATGAGATGCAGGGCAACCGACGTCGGCGCGCCCCATCCTATCCGTTTCCACCATTCTTTCACAAAAAGCCGCATCGCCTATGACGTAACCCATTCGATCGGCGGAACCTAGGAACTTCCGCGGATCTCAACAAGAGGCACAGCCCTGGAGTACGCCGGCAACCCGGACGCGCAGCTTTCGGCCGATCGGCAATCCGCAAGCGCGACAAAACCAGGAATGGCCGCCACGCACGTAGGCCGACCATATGCTTGTCAAAAACGTTCCCGGCAAAAACGAGGCGGCGAAATCTGTTTCAGGCCGCGCGCCAAATTCGCACAAAAATACCTATTATATAATCTCTATAGATTTAAATATTTCAAACGCAGCGGGCACTTCCGCCGTGCATGCGCAGTGACATTCTTTTTGTGGCTTGGGGGCCCTTATGCAGCGACATTTCACTCACCGAAAACTCTTCACCAAAGCCTTTGCCGCAACGGCAGCGCTGGCGGCTGGCCTGATCGCCACCTCGGCGCTCGCTGGTGAAACCCTCGACAAGATCAAGGCGCGTGGCGTGATCAAGGTCGGCGTCGGCACCACACCGGGTTTCTTCGCGCCCGATAGCAGCGGCCGCTGGCAGGGCTTCTTCGTCGATTTCGGCCGCGCCATCGCCATCACCGTCTTCAACGACGCCGAGAAGGTCGAGTTCACCAATTCCTCGCCGCAGCAGCGTCTGCCGGCACTGCAATCCGGCGAGTTCGACATTCTGCTTTCGGGCGTGACGCAGACCGTCAGTCGCGCCTTCAAGCTCGGCTTCCACTTCGGTCCCGTCGTCTTCTACGACGGTCAGGGACTGCTGGTGCGCAAAGACCTCGGCGTAGCCAAGGGCGAGGAACTCGACGGCGCGACGATCGGCGTCCAGAGCGGCACCACCGGCGAGCTCAACATCGCCGACTTCTTCCGCAAGACCGGCAAGGCCTTCACGCCGGTGACGATCGAGGAAACCGGCGAGTTCCTGAAGGCACTCGACTCGGGTCGCGTCGACGCGCTCACCCAGGACGCGACCGACCTTGCCGCCAAACGCACCCAGCTTTCCAAGCCCGACGATTACGTGCTCCTGCCCGAGCGCCTGTCCAAGGAGCCCTTGGCCCCGGCAATCCGCGCCGGTGACGATCAGTGGCTCGAAATCGTCAACTGGACCGTCTACGCGACGATCCAGGCCGAGGAATTCGGCATCGGCAAGGACAATGTCGACACCTTCCTCAAAAGCGAGGACCCGGCGATCAAGCGCTTCCTGGGCGTCGACCCGTCGCTCGGCGAAGCGATCGGCCTTGATCCGAAGTTCGCCTACAACATCGTCAAGACCGTCGGCAATTACGGCGAGATCTTCGAGCGCAATGTCGGCAAGGGCACGCCGCTCAACTTCGAGCGCGGCTATAACCAGCCCTGGACCGAAGGCGGCCTGCTCTACTCGCCGCCGTTCCGTTGAGCCGGTTCATGGTCCCTCCCATGACACGCCAACTCCAACCGGGCCCTTCGGGGCCCGGACCCGTCTCGCGGCTGCGCTCGTGGATCGGGCCTCTGCCATTGCAGCAGGGCCTGCTTTTCATCGGCGTACTGCTGCTCTTTGCCTTTCTCGGTCAAAATACTGCCGAAAGCATGCATCGCATGGGCCTCACGCCCGGCTTCGCCTTCCTCTCCCATCAGGCGAATTTCGAGATCGGCGAAAGCGTGGTGCCCTACTCTGCCGGCGACAGCTACGCCCGGGCGCTCGCCGCCGGCATCGCCAATACGGTCAAGGTCGCGATCGTCGGCTGCCTGCTTGCGACCGTGCTCGGCGTCGTGCTCGGCATCGTCAGGCTCTCCGGCAATCTGCTGCTTGCGAGCTTCGTGCATGGCTATGTCGAGCTTCTGCGCAACACGCCTTTGTTGCTGCAACTGTTTCTCTGGAGCGCGATCATCCGCGCGCTGCCGCCGCCGCGCGGCGCCTACACGTTCCTCGGCAGCGTCTATCTCAGCAATCGCGGCGTCTTTCTGCCCTCGCTCTCGGTCGACGGGCTGCCGGCCGCCGTGTGGCTGCCTGCGGTGTTCCTGACGGCCTTCGCCGCACTCGTCATTTCCAGGCGCCTGCTGTCGGGCGCGACGTTCTATCTGCCGAAAACCGCCGGCACCGTGCTCGGCGCGCTTGCCCTCTGCTACCTGGCCCTTACCTCGCTTGGCTTCGCCGCCTCTGTCGAGATCCCTGCCAAGGGCGGCTTCAACATCCGCGGCGGCCTGTCGCTGACGCCGGAATTCGCAGCGCTGCTGATCGGCCTCGTCGTCAATGCCTCCGCCTCGATCTCCGAAATCGTACGCAGCGGCATCCAGTCGGTGAAGTCCGGCCAATGGGAAGCGGCCCGGGCACTCGGGCTAAAGCCCCCGCAGATCCTGCGTCTTGTCGTGCTGCCGCAGGCGCTTCGGGTCATCACGCTGCTGATGATTTCGAGCTTCCTGGATCTGACGAAGAACTCGAGCCTCGCGGTGGCGATCGGCTACCCCGACCTCGTCAGCGTCGCCAACACGACAGCCAACACCACGGGTCAGGCGCTCGAAGCGATCATCATCATCGGCGCTGTCTACCTGACGATCAGCCTTGCGGTTTCGGCCGTCATGAACCTCTACAACCGGCGCGTGGTTCTGCGCGGAGAAGGAAAGCGATGAGCCAGATCGAACTTGCGCCACCCGTCGCACCCGACTGGCACCGCTGGCGTGAAGGCCTCTTCAGCGGCTGGGCCAACGCCCTCGTCACGCTTGTAACACTCGCGGCAATCCTCTGGCTCGCGCTTCCCTTTTTCCGCTGGGCCGTCATCGATGCCGTTTGGTTGGGCACATCAGCCGATTGCGCCAAGGAAACGGCCGGCGCCTGCTGGGCCTTCGTCGGCGCCAAGTTTCGGTTCATGCTCTTCGCCTTCTTCCCGCCGCCTCTGCAGTGGCGCCCGGCGCTGGTGATCGCCCTCATTGCAGCGCTCCTGACGATCTCGGCCCTTCCCCGCTTCTGGAGCTTCCGCCTGGTGCCGGTCTGGCTGTTGGCGCTTCTCGGCATCTGGCTGCTGATGGCGGGCACGGCCGGCCTGGAACCGGTGTCGACCAATCATTGGGGCGGACTGCCCATTACGCTTGCCGTCTCTATCGCCGGCCTTGCCTTCGCCTTTCCGATCGCGCTGCTGCTGGCGCTTGCCCGGCAATCGGACATGGGCATCGTGCGATGCCTGGCAATCGCCTTCATCGAAGTGCTGCGCGGCGTGCCGATGATCGCCGTTCTCTATGTGGTCATGCTGATCGTGCCTATGGCGCTGCCGAGCGGTGCAGCCGTCGACAAGCTGTTGCGCGCCCAGATCGGCGTCACGCTGTTCTTCTCCGCCTATCTCGCCGAAGTCATCCGCGCCGGCCTGCAGGTGATCCCGGTGGGCCAGAAGGAGGCGGCGCTGTCGCTCGGCCTTGGCCGGGTCCAGATGTTGCGGCTGGTCGTGCTGCCGCAGGCGCTGACCGCCGTCATCCCGGCGATCGTCAACCTCTCTATCGGCATCGTG
Source organism: Ensifer sp. SSB1 (assembly GCF_016652895.1). Lineage (NCBI taxonomy): Bacteria > Pseudomonadati > Pseudomonadota > Alphaproteobacteria > Hyphomicrobiales > Rhizobiaceae > Ensifer > Ensifer sp. SSB1. The sequence goes on along the minus strand of NZ_JAEPRP010000008.1, from coordinate 63,121 downwards.
CTCAACACCTCGCTGCTTGCGGTCATCGGCATTTACGATCTCTTGAACGCCGCCAAAACGTCGGCAACCGACCCCGCTTGGCTCGGCTTCTACAGCGAGGCCTATATCTTCGCGGCCCTGGTCTATTTCGTCATCTGCTTCACCGGTTCGCGCTACAGCCTCTGGCTCGAAAAGAAGCTGAACGGTTCCAATCGCCGCTGAGCACGCCGCGCGGGGTTGCACACCGTGCGACGCCGGGTCAAGAGTGCGCTGACGTGGAATCGAGACCGGGCCAAGCGCATGGGGAAGAAACAGATCGCCATTGTCGGCGGCGGGCCAAGCGGCCTGATGGCCGCCGAGGTGTTGGCGGAGCGCGGCCACGCGGTCACCGTCTACGACAGCATGCCGACGGTCGCGCGCAAGTTCCTGCTCGCCGGCAAGTCCGGCCTCAACATTACCCATGCCGAACCCTACGCCGCCTTTGCCGAGCGCTTCGGCGATGCCTCACCTCGACTGCGGACGGCGTTGGGCGCCTTTACGCCCGACGATATCAGGCAATGGGCAGCAGACCTCGGAACCAGGACCTTCGTCGGTTCCTCGGGCCGTGTCTTTCCCGAGGTGATGAAGGCCTCGCCGCTGCTGCGCGCCTGGCTCAAGTCGCTGGAAAGCCGCGGCGTTCGCATCCTGACGCGGCACCGCTGGACTGGCTTTGAGGGCAAAGCACTCGCATTCGATACCCCTGATGGCAAGACGCTTGTCAGCGCAGATGCGACTTTACTTGCACTTGGTGGCGCCAGCTATCCGCGTCTCGGATCGGATGCCGCCTGGGTTTCCCGGCTGGAGAAGAGGGGTGTGTCCATCGCGAAACTCCAGCCCGCCAATTGCGGCTTCGACGTCGACTGGAGCGAGACCTTCCGTGACCGCTTCGCCGGCGATGCATTCAAGGCTGTGACGGCAACGTCCCCGGCTGGCACCGTTCCTGGCGAATTTGTCGTCAGCAAGAGCGGTATCGAAGGCAGTCTCGTCTATGCCCACACGAGCGCGCTTCGCGACCGCCTGTCACACGGCGAGCCGGCCGAACTGGTGGTTGATCTCACGCCCGGACGAACCGTCGAGAAACTGGCGAAGGATCTCGGCCGCTTCGACAGCAAGACCAGCTTTTCCAACCGTCTGCGCAAGGGGGCTGGGCTTGAAGGCGTGAAAGCTGCCGCGCTGCGCGAGCTTTCGCCTGATGCGGCGCGTTTGGCGCCGCCCGATCTTGCTGCCTTGATCAAGGCGCTGCCAATCCCGGTGCTACGCCCGCGCCCGATCGCCGAGGCCATCTCCTCGGCCGGCGGTGTGACCTGGGCCGCGCTCAATGACGACTATATGCTGAAGGCGCTGCCCGGCACCTTTGTTGCCGGTGAGATGATCGATTGGGAAGCGCCAACCGGAGGCTATTTGCTCACCGCCTGCTTTGCCACCGGTCGCACCGCCGCCCGCGGCATCGATCGCTGGCTCGGCCAATCGGCTTAGGGTTTCGCCGCGCCTTCGTCAGGCGCGGCGAATAGTTTGCCAGCGGGCATTCTTACTGGTCGTTCAATACCAGACCCTTGGTCAGTTCCAGCGCCTGGCGCTCGAAGAGACCACGGTAGATGCCGCCGTCGAGACGGATCAACGCGTCATGCGTGCCCTCCTCGGCGATCCGGCCGTGATCGAAGACCAACAGCCGGTCGAGCGCCCGGACCGTCGAGAGCCGGTGCGCGATCACCAGCGTCGTGCGTCCGAGCATCAGCCGCTCCATCGCCTGCTGGATCAGCACTTCCGATTCCGAGTCGAGGCTCGAGGTCGCCTCGTCGAGGATCAGGATCGGTGCATCCGCGAGGAACGCGCGCGCAATGGCGATGCGCTGACGTTCGCCACCCGAGAGCTTGACGCCGCGTTCGCCCACGAGCGTGCCATAGCCTTTCGGCAGCGCCGTGATGAAGTCGTGGGCGCTTGCAAGCTTCGCCGCCTTCTCGATTTCGCTCTGCGTGGCGTTCGGCCGCGCATAGGCGATGTTCTCGGAAAGCGACCGGTGGAACAGGATCGGCTCCTGTTGCACGATCGCGATCTGCTGGCGCAACGACGTCTGCGTTACCGATGCGATGTCCTGACCATCGATCCGGATCTCGCCGGCCTTCAGGTCGTGCAGGCGCTGGATCAGCTTGACGAAGGTCGTCTTGCCCGAGCCCGAATGCCCGACGAGACCGACACGCTCGCCCTCCCGGATCGTCACCGAGAAGCGGTCGTAGAGCGGCTTGCGGTGCGCACCGTAGTGGAACGTCACATCCTTGAACTCGATGCGGCCATCGGTGATCCGGATCGGCTTGGCATCCGCCTTGTCGTCGATGCCGAGCGACTGGCCATGGATATCGACGAGCTCTTCCATGTCGTTGACCGAGCGCTGCAGGTTGCGGATGTGCTGCCCGACTTCACGCAGGTACCCCTGCAGGATGAAGAACGAGGTGAGCACGAAGGTGATGTCGCCCGCAGTCGCTTGACCCCGCGCCCACAGAAGCAGTGCAAAGCCGATCACCGCCGCACGCAGGACGAGCAGCATCGCGCCCTGCGTCGTGCCGTTGGTCGTGCCTCTGATCCAGGTGCGGCGCGTGCGGTCCCGCCACTTGGCAAGAACCTTGGCCAGGCGCGCGTCCTCACGGCCTTCGGCACCGAAGCCCTTGACGACGATGTTGCAGCTGACGGCGTCGGCAAGCGCGCCGCCGAGCTTGGTGTCCCACCGGTTGGCCAGGCTTGCCATCGGCGCGACATAGCCGAGCGACAGCGCAATCGTCATCAGGATGAAGACAATCGACCCGATACCGATGATGACGCCCATCATCGGCCAGTACAACGACATCAATATTGTCGAACCGACCAGCATCACGACGGACGGAAACAGAGCGACGAGCAGGGTGTCGTTCAACAGATCGAGCGCCCACATGCCGCGCGTCACCTTACGCACGGTCGAACCGGCAAAGCTGTTGGCGTGCCAGTCGGTCGAGAACCGCTGGATGCGGTAGAAGGCAGCCGAGGCGATGTCGGTCATCATCTTGAGCGTCAGGTCGGTGACGCCGAGGAAGGTGAGGTGACGCAGCAGGATCGCGCCGAGCGAAAGCGCCATCAGCATCCAGAATGCGGCAATCGCCGCGTTCCAGGCAAGTTCATCCGTCGCCGCGCCGGAAACGACGGCATCGACGAGCCGACCCGAATAGAGCGGCGTCAGGACATCGGCGAGCGTCGACAGAAGGACCATGCCGAGGATGACGCTGATCCTGACCGGCTGCGCCTTCCAATGAGACCAGGTGAAACCAAGAACGCTGCGGAACGCACCACCGCGCAAGGCAAAACGAGTAAAAGCCATAATATTTGCCCGATGCGCGACGCATCGGCCTCAAAAAGATTCAGATGGAATATGCCGTTAAAAGGAACCCAGCTTCCGATGCGGCATCATTGGCTTGGCGAGATTCTCCGGAAGAGAACGGCCAAGGTCAGCGAAACGAACTCTGACCTGGAAAAGACGGAAAGGCGAAACTGCCCTTCTGCGTCCAGCTCAGAACTGTACGCCGCCCCGTAGGGAGAAAGAATAAGCTGGCATCTTTTGAAACCTCCCTGATTGGTTGCCGGAAGACGACCTATAGGCGAATCGGCAGCAACCGCCAAGTGCAGAAATCTGGCCATGGCGCCAATCGTCGCGGCTGCGGCCTGTTTGCAACAGTTACGTAAGGCAACGCTGACATAGAAAAGCGCCGCGCACGAATGCGCGACGCTTTAACCCCGGGCACCCGGCCAGCCTTGATGCGCTCGGTCGAGGCGGCTCTTAGAAGCTCACCTTCAGCTTGGCGTTTACACCGTGGTCGGAGACGCCCGAAGCGATCTGGCCGGTGTAGTTGACGCCGAAGGTCGCGGATGGCGCAACCTTGAAGTCGATGCCAGCCTCGAAGAGCGCCGCGTCCCTGGCAATCGGCGCCCCGCCGACGGTGAACGCATCGCCACCGGCAAAAGCAAGCGTGGAGGTCGGCACAACATCGCCGAAGGCGTGGCGCCAGCCGACGGTGCCGCTCAGGACCGCCGCCGTTTCGCCGAAAGAAACGTCGGTCGAGCTGCGCACGCCGATCGTGGTGAAGGTCGTGTCAGTGTTGTCCGAACGGCCCGAGAGCGCCGCTGCCGCGCCCTTTTCACGGAAACCATCCGTGTCGAGGTTGAGATAGGCAAGATTGGCGAAGCCCTCGAAGTCGAAACGACCGGCACTCATGGCATAGCTCGCCTCGCCGAAGATCTGGGCGGTGCGGGCATCATAGGCGGCCGACAGGCTGTCTTCGAAACCGGCGAAGGACACGCCGCGCGTGGTCTCGATGCGGTGCCAGCTATAGGTCGCGCCCGCTGTCAGCGACAGCGCGCCAAGCCCGGTCCCGGCATAGGCACCGATATGGTAGTTGTCGCTGTCCCCCGAGGAACGACGATCGACCACATCGAAGGACGAGCGGCTGTAGCCGCCGAAGAGACCGGCACGCCAGTTGTCACCGACAAGGCCGTCGGCGCCCAAGAGGAAACCGCCGATGTTGCGCTGGAAGCCGGCCGCATTGCCGTTGCCATCCGTATCGCCCCAGGTGCCGAAGGCCTGGCTCCAGAAGGCGAAGCGGTCGGTGTCAGCGGCAACGCTTTCGATGCCGCCCTCGCCATAGGCAAGCACCGGCGCCGCCTTGGTGTTGTCATCGCCAAAGGCCGCGCGGATGCGGTTGGTGGCCGCGGCGTTCAACAGCAGGCCGCCCTGCAGCAGCATGCCCTTGGTCGAGGCGTGGATTTCGCCGGAGAGCTGGTCGAAGGCAAGAGGCGCCTGGTCGCGATCGAGGTTGGTGAGAGCCGAATAGGCGGCACTGGAGAAGCCGAGGCTTTCAGCGCCGACCGCGGCTGCCCGCTGGTTTGACGTCGTCGCGACATCGGCAAAGCGGATATCGTTGCGGCTGAGCGTCAGCGTCACGTTGTTGGCGTCGTAACCGAGCGTCGGATCGAGGAAGACGAGGCTCGACGCGACATTCGCAAACGTACCGTTCACGCCGCCGGCCGCCGTCAGAATCGTGTAGCGCGTCTGCGGCGCGTAGCTGCCATTGGCGGCGAGCGCCAGAACCGAGCCGCCGTTGAGCTGCGCCTTGCCTGACGCAATGATCTTGTCCCTCTCGCCCTCGGCATTGGCTTCGACCTGGTAGGTCGAGCCGCCCGCAAAGGTGATGTCGCCGGCCACGTTCAGCGTGCCGATCGAATTTCCGGGCGCAATCACGCCGCCATCGGCGACCGTCAAGCTGCCGAACTTGCCGACACCACCGACAGCACCACCCTTTTCGACCGCCAGACCCGAAGACGAAGCAATCGAGCCCTGAACCGAGAGCAGGCCGGATTTGACGGTTGTCGCGCCGGTATAGGTATTGTCTCCGTTGAGCACGAGTGCGCCGGCGCCGAGCTTCGTCAGACCACCGTTGCCGCTGATCGCCTTGTTGACGGCAACGACGTTGGCCGCATCGGCGACATCAAGCGCACCGCCGCCCGCTTCGAGCACGATATCGCGATTGATCTGGTGCATGTCGCGACCGGCGATCCTCAAAGCACCGCCGTCGAGCCGCAACTTCGCATTTGCACCGCCGAGGGCGGCGTCCTCTTCGACGACCACCGTGCCGCCATCACTCACCAGCGTCTCGCCGATAAAGGAATGATCATCGATGCAATAGTCGTGTATCGCCCGCTGGAAGCGGGCATCCGTGCTCTTGCAGTCAAGCAGCGTCTTCTTCTCCTGATCGGTCAGACCGGCAAGGATCGGCAGGCCGTTCTCGTCGGCGATCTGGCCGAGATAGACATCGTTGCGCATGTTGTTACGGCTGAGGTTGAACACCCCACCCTTTTCAGAGAAGGTCGACGCTTCGTCGCCCCAGAGGATCCGGGTCTTGGCCGTCGCTGACGCCGGATCGGTGTAGTTCTGCAGCACCGGGCCGACCCAGCGCACCGTGTGGGCAACCGGCTCGTGGTCAGAAAGCGGCGTCTTCGATCCATCCGGATTGGTCACGTAGCTGACGTCGGTGATGACGCCGGAGTAGGAATCCTTCGGATCGTCGGCGAGCGTCCACCATTTGCCGAAGGGGCGCGACGCCAGGAAGTGGTCGATCTTCACCCGGTGCCAGCTTGCCCAGGTATTGGTGGCGTCCTCGCCGTGCGATGGCCAGGTGACGCTACCGTCGTTCAAAGCATGCGGCGAGAACTGCTCGCGCTCGTTCGGAAGCTGCAGGATCTGGAACTGCTTCTTCAGGATGTTCATCGTCTGCGGCAGGTTGCCTGCAACGGGATACATCTCGTCGGCAAAGAGGCCTGACGGCACCGTCGAGGCGTTGATCGCCGAGGCACTCTTGCCTTTCCACTCGGCGATATAGGCGTCGAGCTTCTGCTGATCCTTGGCGTAGTCGCGCAGGAGGCTCAGATAGAAGCTGTTGCTCGGGCTCTTGACGTAAGTCTTCAGCAGCAATTCCTGCTGGCTGACCGAATGCAGGCCGCGCTCCGAGACGTCGCCGGCATTGAAATCGCCGGTGAGGATGATCGGCCGCGCCTCGGACTTGGCCCACTGATTGATGCCCTTGGCTTCGTTGATGCGGGTCGTCGGCGGGTCGTAGTAGTTGAGGTGGGTGGTGCCGACGACCACCTGCGGCTTGCTGATGGTCGGATCGACCACCGTATAGGTCACGATGTCGCCGAGCGTACTGGCGCCGAAGGTGCCGGGGAGACGCGAGAACACGCCGGTGTCGCTGTCCTGGCGGGTGGCGTAGGTGCCGAGGCCGGCATTCTTCAGAATACCGGGAATGTCTCGGGCATAAGTGCTGTTGGCGCGAAACTCCTGGAAGGTCAGGATGTCGTAGTTCCCCTTGATGAAGAAGTCCGACATGACGCTCGGATTGGCCTTGAAGCGGTCGAGCCAGGTATTCAGCGTCAGGATTTTCATGCTGTCGTCGGCGGCGCGGGCTTCGGCTGCCGAAAGCGTCAGACTCGTTCCGCACAGAAGGATCGCCGTCGCCAGGCGAAGGCGCGCAATAGCCCGCACCCCGCGGAGGTCGTGTCCACGTTGTCTCATTTTACTGCTCCAATGTCGCGATGCGAACACGCTCCGTCACAAGACCTTCATGGCGATGGTGTTGATGAGCGGAAAGGTTCGAAGAGATGTACGATTACGGACATTAGGCGAGTCAAATGTCAGTTTTACAACATTTCATAGGCCGACATAAAATTTCGCGCGACGGATCGGCGTTCCCGCGATTTCCTTGGAGATTGACTGAAGCCCTATGTTAGACGTGCCTCGGGGGAATGAGATGACAGCAATGGACGACGATCGGGATCTCCCGACGGGAGACAAGAAGACGCGCCGGCAGACGCTGCTTCTCGGGCATCTCGAAAAGAACCACTACATCTCAATCGACGAGATCACCGAGATGTTCGGCGTGACGACCCAGACCGCGCGGCGCGACATCATGGCGCTCGAGCAGGACGGCAGGGTTCGACGCCTGCATGGCGGCGCGACCATCGCCACCCCTGTCGACCCTGACACCTACCGCCAGCGGCGCGTCGACAACGCTGGCCTGAAGGAGCGCATCGGACAGCTGACCGCCGACCTCGTCGCCGATGGCGCCGCGGTGTTCATCGATACCGGCACGACCTGTGAAGCGGTGGCGCGCGGCCTGTTGAAACGCCGCGACCTGCGCGTCGTCACCTACAGTCTGCGCGTCGCAACGACGCTCAGCGAAAGCAGCAGCTTCGCGGTTGCGGTGCCCGGCGGCTTCGTGCGGCAAGTGGATGCCGGTGTGTTCCGCGAGGAGACCGCAGACTATATCCGCAAGTTCAAATTCGACGTCGCCATCATCTCCGTCAGCGGCATCGACCAGGACGGCGATATCGGCGATGACGACCATGCGGAAGTCGCCGCCGTCTCGGCCGCCATGCGCCAGGCCGAGCGGGTGATCCTCGCCGTTGACAGCAGCAAGTTCGGACGGCGCGCGCTCGTGCGCCTTGCATCGCTGGCCGATATCGACGCACTCGTCACCGACCAGTTGCCGGACGAACACATCGTCGCCCTTTTGCGTCAGCATAGCGTCAGCATCCACTGCTAGCGCAAGCGCCAGGCTCGAAGGGCGCCGACGGCGATTTCGTGGCAAGGGCTTGAAAGCCGTGACCGGACACCACACATAGGCATCAACGAATTGCCCGTGGAGCCCGCCGGAATTGATCATCCGAAGGCTCCGGGCGTAGTTCGCGCGGAGACGCTGACCACGGATGTACTGGCAGTGTGACGCAGCGAGCGGGAAAAGGTCGGCATCGCCGGCCTTTTTTGTTTTTGCCCGCCAGAGCGGCCAACAACCCCCTTCAGTTCGGCCGTAACCGCGTCGGCTTGTTGACGATGAGATTGGTCCAATCGTCGATGAAACGGGAGCGCTGCAACCGGTCTTGCGCGGCGAGCAACGCCGGGCCGATACGGATCGGCCGACCGATGCCGGATTCCACCAGTTTCACCGGCCCGTCGACCTCGGCGGGCAAGGCGCCATTCCGCGAAAAAAAGAACGCCTTCTCCCGTGCGACATCCTGCCCGCGCTCGGACAGCAAGTAATCGAGGAAACGACCGGCCAGATCGCTGCGCTTCGCACCCACGGGGATGAGCGCCCCACGGCTGAGGATCAGCGTATAGTCGCGCGGCAGAACAATCCTGAGCTTGGCGTTCCGGCGCGAGGCGGCATAGGCGTAGGAGCCGAGGATGTTGTAGCCGATATAGACATTGCCGCTATCCAGTTCCGACAACACCGCATTGTTGCAGCAGCGCAGCACCGCCTGGGCGCGGCTCAGGCTTTCGAGCAGGCGGCCGTAGGTGGTCGAGGCCTGCTGGGCGTCGAGGAAGGCGAGCAGATAGCCGATGCCGGACTGGCGCAGGTCATAGGTGCCGATACGGCCACGATAATAATCCGGCTTGAAGCGCAAGAGGTCCGTCAACTCGCCATGGGTGTGCGGCACATCTTCCGGCGGCACGAAATCCCGGTGGTAGACCATGACCGAAGGCTCGAAAGTGAAGCCGAAAACCTCATCGCGCCAATTTGCCCAGGTGGGTACGTCGGCAGTTTCCGGCGAAACATGGGCGAGCGCACAGCCGTCATTTGCGAGCTTCACCAGTTGATCGACGGACGACGAAAGGAGGATGTCGCCGAAGGGCTGCTGCCGGCGGCAGGCGGCATCGGCATCGCGGTAGAGGTCATTGGTCACATAGTCGGTGTAGTCGATGGCGACGTCCCTTGCCGTCTCCTGAAAGTCGCGGATCAACGGCTCCATCGCCTCCACATCCGTCGCACCGTTGATCACGAGCCTGCCGCGCTCTGCATCAAGCGCCGGAAAGTGCGCCCGCATCCCCTCGACGGCAGCAGCCGGCGTGGCGAGCGCGAAGACCGCGGAGAGTGCAAGGAAGACGCGCTTCGACCAGATCATCATACGCCCTCCCGGTAGAGGGGAATTTCGAGAACGACGGTGAAATCGTGCTCGCCCTTCTCGATAAAACGGACCGTGCCCCGATGGGCAGCCGCCACTTCCGCCGCAATCGCGAAACCAAGCCCCATGCTCCCCTCCCCCGTCTTCGAACTGACGAAACGCGCCGTGACCTGCGGCCATTCGCCTGGCGGAATGCCGGGGCCATCATCGGCGACTTCCACGAGCGCCTGCTCGTCCTTCCGGTCCACCCGGACCGCCAGGCGCTGCTTGACGCCGTGCTGCAGGGCATTGTCGATGATGTTGGCTATTGCCTCGCGCAGGCTCACAGCATCGCCAAGCACGAAGACCGGCTCCACGCCGACTTCGAAGGAAACGACGACATCGGCGTCGACGGTGATCGGTACCGTCGACCGTAGAGCCTTGCGGGCGACATCGCCGAGATCGACCCGCTTGAAGCGCACGGAATCGGATCGGTGGATGACCATGGCATGGCTGAGCAGCTGGTTGGTGAGCCGCGCCAGCTGGCTGACGCGATCGCGCACCCGCCCCAGATGCCGTCTGCGGTTGGCGTCGAGATCGTCGTCTTCGAGCATGTCGACCTGCGCCGAAAGGGCCGTGAGCGGCGTGCGGATCTGGTGGGCCGCATCGGCGATGAAGCGCTGAAGCAGGGTGACGCGTTCGTCGAGGCGGCCCATGAAATGATTGATCGACCCGACGAAAGGCTTGAGCTCCCTTGGCATGTCGGCCTCGACGGGGGTCAGGTCCTGCGGATCGCGGGCACGCAGCGTCGCGGCAAGGGCATCGACGGGCAGCAGTGAATAGCGGATGGCAAGCACGGTGCCGGCAAGCGCCAGCAGGCTCATGATGCCGACGAGGATCATCGCGCGCGTCGTCAGTTCGCCGGCAAGCGCGCGCCGCGCTTCGGTCGTCTGCGCCATGACCACATAGGCCCAGCCGGAAAAGGACGGGTCCGACAGCGCCCGCGAGACCACGGCCACGCGCACCGGCACCTTGCGATACTCCGTCGTCAGGAACACCGGGCCGGCCCGGGCCGCTGTCACGTCGATGCCGGTGTCGAGATCGTCGTAGCCGGTAAGGGTTCGGCCATCCGGGCCGACCACCCGATAGAAAATGCGGTCACGCTCGGCAAGGCCGAGCAGTTCGAAGGCCGACGACGGCAGCGTCACGCCAAGATTGCCCGCGTCGACGGTCATGTTCGCGGTGATCTGGATTGCTGCCCCAAGCAGCAGCCGGTCGTAGGCATCGTCGGCAGCCGCGCGGGCATAGTACCAGGCAGCCGCCGAGAGCAGCGCCGCCCCAGAGCAAAGCACCAGCGCAACGCGCAGCACGAGCCGCCAGAAGAGAGAGGTTTCACGCCGCTTCATCGGCCACCAGTTGATAGCCGAGACCACGGATGGTGACGATGCGCACCGACGAGCCCTCGATCTTCTTGCGCAGCCGACCGACATAGAGTTCGACGGCATTGGGGTTGACGTTTTCGTCGAAGCCGAACAGCCGGTCGAGCAGTTCGTCCTTGCTGAAAACCCGCCCCGGCCGGGCGGCCAGTACCTCCAGAAGCGTGATCTCGCGCCGCTTGAGCTGGACCTCGCGATTGCCCACCCGCACGGAACGGCTGTTGCGGTCGAGAACAAGATCTCCACACTCGATAAGATTGGTCGGATCGCCCTGGCGGCGGCGCAGCAGCACGCGCGTGCGGGCCTCGAGTTCACGGAAATCGAACGGCTTGACCAGATAATCATCCGCGCCGAGATCGAGCGCGCCGACGCGGTCCTCGATCTCCGATCGCGCCGTCAGCACCAGCACCGGCGTCGTCTTTCGCCGGGCGCGCAGATGGCGCAGGATCTCGAACCCGTCGAGCCCCGGCAACATGACGTCGAGGATCACGAGATCATAATCGGTAAATTCGAGTATGTCGGCGGCGGTTTGACCGTCCGTCTGCCAATCGACGGTGTGCCCGACCTTTTCCAGTCGTCGGCTGATTGCCTCCCCGACATCCCTCGTGTCCTCCACCAGAAAGATGCGCATGGGCAAGCAGTGACATGGAAGATTTCAGCGATCAACCCGGCGGATCTGGTGACGACAGTGACAGCATGGTGACAGGTTCGGGGAGGAAAGAGGGCAGCCTGACCGCGGCAACGGGAGATGCGGCCAGGGTCTGGAGGACAATCATCGCCGAGGCATTTTCAGGCGGCCGCCACGCGGTCCGTCGATGCTGGTCGATGCCCGTCCGGGCCCTGGATGTCACGGTGGGGCAGGCGCGCGACAGCGCCTTCGAAAGAACAACTCATGGATGGGAGAGAGACCATGACCCGAACCCTCGTAAAGACCCTTCTGGCGGCCGGGCTTTTTGCCGCCGTTGCATCGCCGGCCGGCGCCGAGCCTACGAAGCCCGAGTGCCTCGCCGGCGCCAAGCCCGGCGGCGGCTTCGACCTCACCTGCCGGCTTGCCGCCAATGCGCTGCTCGAAGCCAAGATCATCGGCAAGCCGATGGCCGTCACCTACATGGAAGGCGGGGTCGGTGCAGTTGCCTACAACCACGTCATCGGCAAGCGCGGAACCGACGGCAACCTGATCACCGCGGCCTCGTCCGGCTCGGCGCTTCTGATCGCCCAGGGCAAGTTCGGGCAATATGACGAAACGGCCGTGCGTTGGCTCGGCGCGCTCGGCGCCGACTACGGCGTGCTCGTCGTTGCCGCCGATTCGCCCTACAAGACGCTTGGCGAACTGATCGCGGCCTACAAGGCAAACCCGACCGACTTTTCGGTTGCCGGCGGCGGCGCCGTCGGCTCACAGGACTGGATGAAGGGTTCGCTCTTGGCAAAGGCTGCCGGACAGGAGCCGAAGCAGATGCGCTATGTGGCGCTCGAAGGCGGCGGTGCGGTGCTGACGGCGCTCGAAGGTGGCCACGTCAAGGTCGGCGCCGGCGATGCGGCGGAAATGTCCAAGCACCATGCCGCCGGCAAGGTCCGCGTGCTCGCCGTCATGGCGCCCGAGCGCCTTCCCGGCGAACTTGCCGAAGTGCCGACCGCCAAGGAACAGGGCGTCGACATCGAATGGCCGGTCTGGCGCGGCTATTATGTCGGCAAGGACGTCTCCGACGCGGACTACAAATGGTGGGCCGACGCCTTCACCAAGCTCGTCGCAACGCCGGAATTCGTGAAGGAGCGCGAGGCGCGCGGTCTCTACGAATACAACCAGGTGGGCGATGCCTTCGACCAGCAGGTCAAGGCGGACGTGGCGCGCTTCAAGATCATCGCCAAGGAAGCCGGCATGTAATGCCGAGGATCGGAGCGGGACGACCTCCCGCTCCGATCGCCATCATCCTGCGGGCACATAGGCACCGGGCGATCCGATCCGGCCGTGAAGGAATGCCCGTTTTCCGTGACGACGTGATCATCGGGAAACCCAACATGTCAGACACTCCATCCTCATCCTCCCTGATCGGCAGGATCGGCGGGCTCGTGATGCTCGCGCTGGCTATTGCCTATGGCATCGGCGGCAGCCAGATCGAATATGCCTTCGCCTCGGACCCGCTCGGTCCACGCGTCGTGCCGGTACTGCTCGCCATCACCCTCGCGGTGCTTTGCCTCTTCTACCTGAAAAACCCCGGAACGGCCGAAGCCTTTCCGCGGGGGCAGCTTCTCGTGAAGATCGTTGCAGTACCGCTCCTGCTTCTTGCATCGGCACTGCTTCTGGAGCCCGCCGGCTTTGCCGCCTCGATCTTCCTGCTGACCTTCGGCGTCGGCTGGATCTTCGGCGCGCCGCTGCGTCTCGCCCTGATCGGCGGCGTCGGACAGGCGGTCCTCTGGTGGTTCGTCTTTTCCTACCTGCTCGACGTCTATCTGCCCGCCGGCCGGCTGTTCGGCTGATCCGCCGGTCAAGGAGTTAAACCCATGAATCTCGAATATCTCTGGAACGGTTTTACCGTCGCCCTGACGATGCAGAACCTGCTCATCGGTCTCGCAGGCTGCTTCATCGGCACCCTCGTCGGCGCGCTACCGGCGATCGGACCGATCAACGGCATCGCGCTCCTGATCCCGATCGCCTATACGATGAGACTGCCGGCTGAAAGCACGATGATCCTGCTCGCCGCCGTCTATTGCGGCGCCGAGTATGGCGGCCGGATCTCCTCGATCCTTCTGAACGTGCCGGGCGATGCCGGCGCCGTGATGACGGCGCTCGACGGCAACCCGATGGCCCGCCAGGGCCGCGCCGGCGAAGCGCTGATGCTCTCGGGCCTCTCCTCCTTCGTCGGCGGCGTCTTCGGCGCCGTCGGGCTTGCGCTGTTTGCGCCGCTGCTTGCGGGCCTCGCGATCGGCTTCGGCCCGGCCGAATATTTCGTGCTGATGGTCTTTGCCTTCGCCACACTCGGCTCCATGGTCGGCAGCCAGCCGGTAAAGACGCTGATCGGCTGCACCCTCGGGCTGATGCTTGCGACTGTCGGCCTTGACGCCACCTCCGGCGCCTACCGCTTCACCTTCAACGAGCCGGAACTCGGTGACGGCATCGAATTCGTCGTGCTGGTCATCGGCCTGTTCTCGGTGTCCGAGGCGCTGCTGATCCTCGAGCACCAGGCAAGCGGCGTCACGGTCATCCGCGAACTCGGTCGCATGACCGCCCGCCTCGACGACATCCGCAAGTCCGTCGGCGCGACGCTGCGCGGCTCGGTCATCGGCTTCATCGTCGGCGTGCTGCCCGGCACCGGCGCATCGGTATCGAGCGCGGTTTCCTACACCACGGAAAAGCGGATCTCCGACACCGAGGGCACCTTCGGCAAGGGAGACGTGCGTGGTCTCACGGCACCGGAGGCGGCCAACAACGCCACCGCCTGTGGTGCCTTCGTGCCGATGCTGACGCTCGGCGTGCCCGGCTCCGGCACGACCGCCGTCATGCTCGGCGCGCTGATGCTCTACAACATCCAGCCGGGCCCGATGCTGATCACCGAACGACCTGAAGTGGTCGGCGGCCTTGTCGCGTCGCTGTTCATCGGCAACGTGCTGCTTCTTCTCCTCAACCTGCCGCTGGTCAACATCTTCGCTCGCGTTTTGACGGTACCGAACTGGTTGCTGGTTCCGGGCATCCTCGTGCTCTCGGTTGTCGGCGTCTATTCCACCCACGCGTCGGTGTTCTCGATCCTCCTGATGCTCGGCATCGGCGTCATCGGCTGGCTGCTTAGAAAGGCCGGCTTCGACATGGCGCCGATCATCCTCGGCTTTGTGCTCGGGCATGTGATGGAGGTGAACCTGCGCAATGCACTAGCGATCAGCGGCGGCGACATCTCGATCCTGTTCCAGAGCAAGATCTCGATCATCCTCTGGATCCTGGCGGGCGCCATGGCCGTGATGCCGCTTGTTGTCGGCTGGAGGAAGGCAAAGCGCATGAAGACCGCGACGAGCTAGCTGATCCCCTCCCTGTCGGCTGCTTGGACAGCGGCGCGCGAACTCATCGCGCGCCGCTGTTGTCGTTTAGGGCGGCACCAATTTCAGACTATAAATCCAATATAGACAATTTCGTCTACGCATGTTTTAAGGGACGCCATCGAGGAAGAGGAATACCGTGACCCCAGAACTCCGCCCTTATAGCCTGGTCTGCGACGCGGTCGCCTTGCTGTTCCAGCCCTATGCCGAAGTCGTGCTGCATGACCTCGCAACCGAAACCGTCGTCCACTTCGCCGGCAACTTCTCCAAGCGCGAGATCGGCGAGCCCTCGCTGCTGAGCGAAATCGGCTTCCGGCAAGGCGATGCGATCATCGGCCCCTACGAAAAGGTCAACTGGGACGGCCGGTCGATCAAGGCGATCAGCGCGGTGCTGCGTGATACGGCCGGCAGGGCGATCGGCGTGCTCTGCATCAATGCCGACGTCTCGGACTTCCATGCAGCACTCCGCACGCTCAACGCGCTCGTCCGCGTTCCCGTCGACGCTGACAAGCCGGAGAGCCTGTTTCGGGAGGACTGGCACGAACGCGTCAACGAATACGTCCAGCAGTGGACCGCAGCGCGCGGGCTGACGATCTCGACCCTGAGCCGCACCGACAAGCAAGAACTGGTCATCGCCCTTTCGTCAAACGGCGCCTTCGGCGGCAAGAACGCCGCGTCCTACATCTCGCGAATCCTCGGCATGGGCCGGGCGACCGTCTATAAATATCTGAGCAAGGACAGTGCGCCATGATCGTCATCGACCGAGAAAGACTGGCCGAGCTACCGTTGCTGACGCTCGCCGCACCGGCCATCCGCGATGCCTATATCGCGGTCACCGACGGTCGCGCCAACCTGCCGCCGGTCGGTTATCTACCGCTTCCTGGTCGCAATGCGGATTGCCACATCAAGTACGGCTACATCGAAGGCGATCCGATCTTCGTCGTGAAGATCGCCTCCGGTTTCTACGACAATCCGGCCAAGGGATTGCCCTCGAGCAACGGCATGATGGTCGCGGTATCCTCGGAGACCGGCGACGTGGTGGCCGTGCTCGACGACAAGGGTCTGCTCACCGATCTGCGCACCGGCATCGGCGGCGCGATCGCGACCATGGCGCTCTGGCGCAAGGACGCGCGAAGGGTCGGGATCGTCGGTACCGGCACGCAGGCGCGCATCCAGATCCAGGCGCTTGCCGCGCTCGCGGGTCGTCCACTGCGGTTCACGGTCTGGGGGCGATCCATGGAACGGGCAAACGCCGTGCTTGCCGATCTGGCGGAGCTTGACCTTTCCATCGCGGCGACAACCGATCTCGAGACGCTCTGCCGCCAGTCCGATGCGATCGTGACCACGACGCCATCGAAGGAGCCGCTGATCCGATCGGACTGGATCGCGCCTGGCACCCATGTCACCGCCATGGGTGCGGACGCACCCGCTAAGCAGGAACTCGACATTGCCCTCGTTGCGCGCGCCGACCGGCTGGTCGTCGATCTCGCCGAGCAATGCCTTGACCATGGCGAACTCTCCGCGGCGGCGCGCGCCGGGCTGATCGGCGTGGACCGCTGTGTCGCGCTCGGCGCGATCCTTTCCGGTGCGGCCGAAGGCCGGCGCTCGGACCGCGACATCACCATCGCCGACCTGACGGGGATCGCGACGCAGGACATCGCCATCGCCCGCACCGTGCTCGATGAACTCGGCCTGCTCGGCCGCGCCCAAGGAACAACCGCATGACCAAAGACGTCCTCGACACGGCCGCACGCGCTGTCCGCGCACGCCAGCGCATCCGCCCCTTCATCTATGAGACGCCGCTGATCCCCTCGCGCACGACCGGGCAACAGGCATCGTCGTCGGTACTGTTCAAGGCGGAAAACCTGCAGCTGACCGGTTCCTTTAAGATCCGGGGTGCTGCGAGCAAAATGACGTCGCTGCCCAGGGACCGTCCGGTGATCACCGCCTCTTCCGGCAATCACGGCATTGGCGCTGCCCATGCAGCAAGCGCGATCGGCCAGAAACTGACGGTCGTGCTGCCCGAAATCGTCAAGACGGCGAAGCTGGAGCGCATCCGCGCCTACGGTGTCAACGTCGTCCTCCACGGTTCCGAAACCGGGCTTGCCGAACAGCATGCGCAGCAACTGGCCGCGACCGAAAAGCTCGGCTACGTCTCGCCCTACAACGACCCGGAAATCATCGCCGGCCAGGGCACGATTGCGCTTGAACTGCTGGAGCAGGCCGAGCGCATCGACAATGTCTTCATCGCCATGGGCGGTGGCGGACTGATCAGCGGCATAGGCTCGGTGCTGAAGAGCTTCAGCCCGTTGACCCGCGTCATCGGCGTCTCCGCCGCATATTCGGCGGCGCTCGCGGCTTCGATGAAGGCTGGCCGCGTGGTCGAAACCGAACACCTCGACACGCTCGCCGATGCCGTCGCCGGCGGTCTTGACGAAGACAGCATGACACTCGGGCTTGCGATGGCCGTCGTCGATGAGGTCGTGACCTGCTCCGAAGCCGAGATTGCCGCGGCGATGCGGGACGTGCTTCTCGATGAGCATATGTTGGTCGAAGGAGCGGCAGCTCTCGCACTTGCTGGCTTCCGGCAGATCGCAGGAAGATGCGCCGGCCAGACGAATGTCGTCCTGCTCTGCGGCGGCAATGTCGATGGCGCCAGCGTGTTGCCTTCGTTGCTGGGGTAGAAGCACCGCTGCATGGTTCCGCCTCGCCTCTAGAGGCTGACACGCTCCACGTAGTAGCGCGGGATCTTCACCCGGTCCCGATCGCGGTAGAAGTCGATGCAGAAATCGACGAAGGCCTTGAACCGCTTCGAGACGTGCCGGCGGCGCGAATAGATGAGGTTGATCGCCGTCTGCGGCGAGCGCCAGTCTGGTAGCACCGGCTCCAGCAGGCCCGCCTGCCGCTCGGTCTCGACGAAGAAATCGGGCAGATAGGCGATGCCCTCACCGGCAACCGCGAAGTACTTGATCGTCCAGTAGTCGTTGGTGGTGCAGGTCGCGGTCGGCAAGAGATCCACTTCGTCGTCCCCTGCCTGCGTCAGATACCAAGACTGCAACCGCGTCGGCTGGCGGAAGACGAGGCCGCGGTGGCCGGCAAGCGCATCCGGACTATCCGGCTGGCCGTGTCGGGCGATGTATTGCGGGCTGGCGAAGAGGCCGTAGGACGAGACAGAAAGTCTGCGGCTGATATAGTCGACATCAGAAGGCTCGCCCCAGTGGAAAATGCCGTCAAGCGCCTGTTCGGTGACATCGGAAAAGGGTTGGCGTGAGGAGAGGAACACGACGTCGAGATTGACCTGCGGATATTGCTGGCGAAAGGCGTAGAGCAGCTCAGAGGTGATCGTCGTGCCGAATTCGCCGGTCGAGCCCACGCGCAGCGTGCCCGCCACCTCCTGGCGCATCTCCGCCATCGCCGTCGCCGCATCGTCGCAGTTCGACTGGATCAGTCGGGCGTAGCGCAGGAACTCCGCGCCGGCATCGGTCACATGCAGTTGGTGCCCCTCGCGCACGAAGAGCTCGATGCCGAACTCATCCTCCAATTGTCGGATCTTGTGGCTGAGCGTCGATTTCGGCAGGCGATGACGCCTGGAAGCCGCTGAAATCGAACGGGAATCCGCAACTTTCACAAAGCAGTCGATAAGCGAGAGATCCATATTTCGTCCAAAATCTTGTACGATATGTCCAGAGATTAGCCTATTTCGGCCCATTGTGTAAACGAGTGGGAATTGGGAATATTCACTAGAGCTAAGGGAGAAGAGGTTCCAGTGAGCGATATCAGAGAATTCATTCGCGCCGCATCCGGCACCGGCGGCAAGGCAACCCTGGCGATCCGCGGCGGTCGCCTGGTCAACGTCGTTTCGGAAGAGATCTATCAGGCCGACGTTGCCGTCTATGGCGAGCGCATCATCGCGGTCGGCGACATCACCGACTATATCGGGCCAGAGACGAAGATCGTCGACGCCACCGGCAAGTACCTGGCACCCGGCATGATCGACGGGCATCTGCATGTCGAATGCTCGAAGATGTCGCTGACGAGCTTTGCCAAGGCTGTCGTGCCGCTCGGCACCACCTCGATCGTCACCGGTCTCGACCAGATCATCGTCGTCGGCGGCCCCGCCGCCGCGCGCGAGTTCCTCGATGAAGCCAAGCAAACGCCGCTTAGGGTATTCTGGGGCGCGCCGTGCAAGACGCCCTACACCATGCCGCGTTCGACTGTCGGCCACTATTTCAGCCCGGCCGATCACCAGGCGACGCACCACTGGCCGGAATGCGTCGGCATCTGGGAGACCGTGCGCGAATTCATCCAGGAAGAAGACACCGACGTTCTGGCGGCGCTCGAACTTGCCGAAAAGAGCCGGCTTCCCGTGCTCGGCTGCTGCCCGATGACCCGCGGGGCGCGGCTCAACGGCTACCAGCAGTCCGGCGTGCGCGCCGACCATGAGAGCTACACGCCCGAGGAGATGCTCGAAAAGCTGCGCGCCGGCATGCATGTCGTCGTACGCGAATCCTCGATCTCGCACTTCCTCGCCGACAACCTGCGCATCGTCACCGAGATGGGCGTCAAGGCGCTGCGCCGCATCAGCTTCTGCACCGACGACGTGGTAGCGAGCGACATCCTCAAGCGCGGCCATCTCGACAACATGGTGCGCATGGCGATCGCCATGGGCATTTCGCCGATGGCAGCGATCCAGATGGCGACCATCAACGGCGCCGATGCGCTCAGGATCGACGACAAGGTCGGCTCGATCTCGCCCGGCCGCGCCGCCGATATCCTGCTCGTCGACGACCTGCGCAACTTCAGCATCGAAACCGTCGTCGCCAAGGGCGAAGTCGTCGCTCGTGACGGCAAGATGGCGATCGAACTGATCCCGCCGCAGCGCAGCGTCGCCCTTCTCAATTCGGTCAAGGTCGCGCCGCTCCAGCCCGGCGATCTCAAGGTCGCCTATCACGGCGCCGGCGAAACGGCGGACGCCATGGCGATCGCCGTCACCCCGGAAAAGATCTTCGTGCGGACCCGCCGCGACGTGACACTTGCGGTCAAGGATGGCCAGGTCCTCGCCGATCCGGCAAGGGACGTGCAATACGTCACCGTCGTCGAACGGTACGGCAAGACGAGCAACCGCCCGGTCGCCTTTGCCTCCGGCTTCGGCCTCAAGCAAGGCGCGATCGCCAGCTCCACCGCGCCCGATGACAACAACATCATCTGCATCGGCGCCGATCTCGACGACATGCGCATCGCCATCAACCACCTGATCGCCAACAATGGCGGCCAGGTCGTGGTCAGAAACGGCAAGGTCGAAGCCTTCCTGCACCTGCCGATCGGCGGGATCGTCTCCGACATCGAACCGGCCGAGATGGCGGCGCTGGAAGACCAGCTCGACGATGCGGCCCGTGCGCTCGGCTGCCCGTTGCCCTGGCCCTTCATGTACATGTTCGTGTTGCAGATCACCGCGATCCCGGAATATGCGATCACCGATCTCGGTGTCGTCGACTGCGTCGGGCTGAAGGTGATCTCGCCGTTTTCGCCCGCAAGCGGAGACGAGCGCGCCGAAGCCGCGGAATAGTGCTCAAGGGGGGCCGGTTTGACCGGCCCCCCTTCGTCGTTTCAAAAAAGGGGAACAAAATGAACATTCAGAACAAGTCCGTGGAGGCGGCGCCGGGCCCGGGGGGATCCTGGTTTCACGCGCTTCTCGACCGCTACTTCCAGATCTCGCGCTTCGGCTCGACCGTCCGCACGGAGATCCTCGCGGGTCTTACGACCTTTCTCGCCGCCTCCTACGTGATCGTCGTCAACCCGTCGATCCTCGCCCATGCCGGCATTCCGTTTTCGGCAGGCGTGACGGCGACCGTGCTTGTCAGCTTCATCGGCAGTTGCGCCATGGGGCTTTATGCGCGCAGCCCCATCCTGGTGGCGCCCGGCATGGGCATCAATGCGCTCTTTGCCTATACGATGGTGGTCGGTGCCAAGGTTCCGCTCGAGGTCGCGCTCGGCTGCGTCTTCTGGGCCGGCGTGCTCTTCACCGTCATGGCCTTCTTCAACCTGCGCCAGACGATCATCGAGGCGATCCCGGTCGATCTGCG
Source organism: Ensifer sp. SSB1 (assembly GCF_016652895.1). Lineage (NCBI taxonomy): Bacteria > Pseudomonadati > Pseudomonadota > Alphaproteobacteria > Hyphomicrobiales > Rhizobiaceae > Ensifer > Ensifer sp. SSB1. The sequence continues at coordinate 42,108 of NZ_JAEPRP010000008.1, read as the reverse complement.
CTACGGCATTGCCTGCGGCATCGGCTTGTTCATCGCGCTGATCGGCCTGGAGAACGCCAAGTTCATCGTCGCCAACCCCGACACCATCGTCGGCCTGACGCAGTTCAATCCGGTGACGCTCACCTTCATCGCCGGCTTCATCCTGACGGTCGCTCTCGTGGTGCGACGGATCCCCGGCGCGATGATGGCCGGCATGATCCTCACCACCGTCCTGTCGATCCCGATCGGCCGCTGGTGGGGCGACGGAGCTGCGTTCTGGCCGGAGACGCCCGATGTGCACACGCTCGTCAACTGGAGCGGCTTTTCCGCTGCACCGGATTTCAGCTTCGTGGGCCAGATCGATCTTCTGGGCGCGCTGAACCTGATCTACCTGCCTTTCATCTTCGTCTTCCTGTTCACCAACTTCATCGAGGCGCTCTCGACATTCCTTGGCCTCGCGGAAGCGGCCGACCTCAAGGACGAGACCGGCATGCCGCGCAACATCCGGGAATCGATGCATGTCGACGCCATCGCGGCGCTGATTTCCGCACCGCTCGGCACCAGCCCGGCGACCGTCTATCTCGAATCTGGTGCCGGCATCCAGCAGGGCGGACGCACCGGCCTCGTCGCGCTGGTCGCGGGTCTTCTCTTCGTGCCTTTCCTGTTCCTGTCGCCGCTGCTTTCCCTGGTGCCGGCGGTCGCGACCGCACCGGTGCTGATCCTTACCGGTCTGTTCATGTCGGAACCGATCAGCAACATCCGCTGGAGCGCGCTCGACGAGGCGATCCCTGCCTTCCTTGCGATCGTCTTGATCCCGCTCACCTTCTCGATCACGCTCGGCCTGTCGCTTGCGATCATCGCCTATGTGCTGATCAAGCTGGTCTGCGGCCGGGCCGGCGATGTAAGACCGGTCATGTGGTTCGTCGCCCTGCTTGCCGCAGCGCTCGTCGCCCAGACCCAGTAACCGCCAGAAATCCTTCGGCGCCCTCGATGCCAGGGCGCCGACATCGCCCATCCGAAGGAAACTGTCATGCTTCAATCCTGGTCGAAGACCGCACCCGAACTGGTCGACGTCGCCATGGGCCGCAAGCCCGCCGATCTCGTGATCCGCAACGGCAAATGGGTCAATGTCTATTCCGGCGAGATCATCCCCGGAACCGATATCGCCGTCAAAGAGGGCCGCTTCGCCTATGTCGGGCCAGATGCGAGCCATACGATCGGCGAGGGCACCAAGGTGGTCGACGCCGCCGGCCGCTATCTCGTACCCGGCCTCTGCGACGCGCACATGCATGTGGAAAGCGGTCTCGTCACCGTCACCGAATTTGGCCGCGCGGTCATCCCGCACGGCACCACCACCATGTTCATCGACCCGCACGAGATCGCCAACGTGCTCGGCCTCGACGGCGTCCGGCTGATGAACGAGGAGGCCCAGAGCCTGCCGATCAACGTACTCGTCCAGGTGCCGAGCTGCGTGCCGAGCGCGCCGGGCCTTGAAACCGCCGGCGCCGAACTTTCCGCGCAGGATGTCGCGGAAGCGCTCGCTTGGCCGAACGTCATCGGCCTTGGCGAGATGATGAATTTCCCCGGCGTCGCCGGAAATGACCCGAAGATGATGGCCGAGATCGCCGCCACCCAGGATGCCCGGCTCACCGTCGGTGGGCACTATGCCTCGCCGCATCTCGGCCGCGAGTTCCACGCCTATGCCGCCGGCGGCCCGGCCGACGACCATGAAGGCACGACGGTCGACGACGCGATCGCCCGTGTACGCCAGGGCATGCGCGCCATGCTGCGCCTCGGCTCCGCCTGGTACGACGTTGCGGCACAGATCAAGGCCGTCACCGAATCCGGCCTCGACCCGCGCAACTTCCTGCTCTGCACCGACGACAGCCATTCCGGCACACTGGTTCACGACGGGCACATGAACCGCGTGGTCCGCCATGCGATCGCACAAGGTCTGAAGCCCGTCACCGCGATCCAGATGGCGACGCTCAACACCGCCCAGCACTTCGGCCTGGAGCGCGAAATCGGCTCCATCGCGCCGGGCCGGCGCGCAGACCTGATCGTGACCTCCGACCTTGCCGCATTGCCGATCGAAATGGTCTTTGCCCGTGGCGAACTGATGGCGGAGAATGGCGCGCTGGTGCGCGATATCCCAGCCTACGTCTATCCGGAAAGCGCCTGCAACACCGTACATCTCGGCCGGGTGCTGGCCGCGGCGGATTTCGACATCCCATCCAATGCGCGGGCGACACGCGCGCGGGTCAACGTGATCGGCGTCGTCGAGAACCAGGCGCCGACGCGGGCGCTTCAGGCCGAAGTCGCAATCGAGAACGGCCTCGTGCAGATGGACCGGGCCAACGACGTCTGCCAGATCGCACTCGTCGAGCGCCACCGCGGCACCGGCGACGTGGTCAACGCCTTCGTCTCCGGCTTCGGCTATGACAGCGATTGCGCCATGGCGAGCACGGTCGCGCATGACAGCCACCACATGATCGTCGTCGGCACGAACAAGGCGGACATGGCCAAGGCCGCCAACCGGCTGCACGAGGTCGGCGGCGGCATCGTCGTCATCAAGGAAGGCCGCGAACTGGCCCTGGTAGAGCTGCCCGTCGCCGGGCTGATGTCGGATCAGCGGGCAGAGGTCGTCGCCGAGAAGGCCGCTGCCATCGTCGAGGCCATGCGCGCCTGCGGCTGCCGGCTGAACAACGCCTATATGCAGCACTCGCTGCTGGCGCTCGTCGTCATCCCGGAACTCAGGATTTCCGACAAGGGCCTGATCGACGTGCGGACCTTCCAGAAGACCGACGTGATTCTGGGCACGCACTGATCACCGTTCAAGGGCCGGCCGCCTCAACCAGGCGGCCGATCCTTGAGCACGATGTGCCAAGGCGCCGTTATGAACCGGAGAGCGGCCGTCCAATCCCCCGATTTCTTCTTTTATGGTTAACCGGCACCGGAGGAAAACGGAACCCGCCGCTCGCCCGTCCAAATCAACCATTCGTCGAGGCCCGCGAGGTCGACCTAGCGCCGCAAACCGTGCTTCAGGCCGCTGTCCTGCAATGGGATTGCTGTATGGGCCAACCTTTGGCGCAGGATCGAACCGACACCAAATTGCATGCAATGATGGTAAATGATAAAAGAAGGAGCTCATATACAACCGTGCGGGGCAATGGCTGCCACGCCAAGCTCGCCATGTTTCGAAGCGAGGTTTCCACAGGCCATTATCAGCGTGCGGCAAGGGCATTGACCCGGATACGTCGCGCGATAGCTTTGGAGAAGGACGACCCACGCCGCAATGCCGCGCGTGGCGGTGTCCCCGGGAGCCGCGACCGCTGCTGTCCCCGGGCGAGTTCGGAACAGAAAGGGAAAGGCAAGTATGCCGGACACTGACGCAAACTTGTCTGCTTCAGCTTCAGTGCAAGATCCCGTCGCGGCCAACGCCGATGACATCCTCTCGTTCTACGACGAGGCGTTCCACCTGACCGGCGCGTCGCCGGCGCTCCAGGAGACCTACGAAGTCGGGACGCTGGTCGATGCAACCTTGTGGCACCTCTATCCCGAACTGCTGGCCCCTGCCTCAAAGGCGACGGTCGCGTCCGTGATCGCAAACGGCGTGCCCAGAAGCGTCGAAGTCATCGACGCCAACACCAAGTCCAAGCGCACGCTTCTGGTCTTCCGCGCCTTGCGCGGCATCGGCGTGCTCGAAACCAGCGGCCGCTCGACACGCCGCGAGGTCGGCAGCCATGGCGAGAGCGAACGGGCGCTGCTCCTGCACCAGGCAACGCACGATGTGCTGACGGGCCTGCCTAATCGCCGCCAATTCAGCGACGACCTGCAGAACATCCTGCCGACGCCCGGCGAAAAGCTGGCACTGATGCAGATCGACCTCGACGATTTCAAGCCGGTCAACGATACGCTCGGCCACGGCGCCGGCGACGCCGTGCTCAAGATGGCGGCCGAGCGCATTCGCGGCGCGCTCCGCGATGGCGAGGTGGCCTATCGCCTCGCCGGTGACGAATTCGCCGTCATCCAGCGCCACAGCGATCAGCCGACGGATGCCGAATATCTTGCAGAGGCCTTGATCCAGTCGTTCAATGAGCCGTTCACGATCGACGGCATCGCGGTTTTCGTCGGCGCCAGCATCGGCATTGCCATAGCTCCCAATGATGGCAACGAGATCGAGCAGTTGATGAAGGCGGCGGACATCGCCCTCTATGCCGCAAAGAAGGACGGACGGGGACGCGCAAAAACGTTCAGCCGCTCGATGCTGATCGTGCTGGAGCAGCGGGAAATGCTGCGTCGCAGCCTGCGCACCGCGCTGCAGGACAATCAGTTTTCCATCGAGTACCAGCCGCTCGTCGAACCGCCGTTCTCGATCGTCGGCTTCGAAGCGCTGGTGCGCTGGCACCATCCGCTGGTGGGTGTCATCCCACCCAACGTCTTCATTCCCATGGCGGAAGCCGACGGATTGATGAACGAGATCGGCCAATGGGTGCTGGAAGAGGCCTGCCGGCAGGCCGCCACCTGGCCGTCGCACTTCACCGTCGCCGTCAATCTGTCGCCGGCCGAATTCCTGCGGGAGGGACTGACCGACCGCATCGCCCAGGCGCTCGACATGGCGGGCCTCAGGGCTGATCGGCTCGAGTTGGAAGTTACGGAAACGGTCCTGCTTGAGCGCACCACCAACAATCTGGACACGCTGAATACGCTGAACGTGCTGGGCATCCAGATCTCGCTCGACGATTTCGGCACCTTCTACTCCTCACTCAGCTACCTCAAGAACTTCCCCTTCGACACAATCAAGATCGACCGATATTTCATCAAGGACCTCGAGAGCGACGAGAAGAGCCAGACAATCGTTCGATCGATCATCGGGCTTGCGCATGGCCTTGGCATGCGGGTCACCGCCGAAGGCGTGGAAACGATGGGACAGGCGGTCTGGCTGCGAAAAGAGGGATGCGACCGGCTGCAGGGCTATTTCCTGGGCATGCCCATGCCGGCTGAAGCGATCGGCGCCTATCTCCGCCGCTCGTCGGCAATGGCGACGCTCTAGCGGCATCCGTGCGTTGCGCGCCGTGAAACGCGGCGCAAAACCTGGGTTGTTCACGTGCAAGATCCGGGGGGTACCTGGTTACAAATCATTATAGAAACTGCGTTATGGCCGTGGCAGAGTTCGGGGTGCGGAGGACATTGCTGTATGGGTGCAACTGTCAATAAGACCACGGAGGCGGCTTTCGAGCCCCTGCTGCAGTTCGATATGGAGATGGAAGATTTCCTCTCGGACTGGCATCACTGCGACCATGTTTCGAGCTACCTTGCCCGCATGATCAGCCACAACAGAACCGATCCTGTGAGGCATTCGAACTTCTTCTCCTCCGCCTTGAACGAGCTTCTCGAAGTTTCGTTTCGCGGCGGTACCACCGACGGGAAGATTGGCCTGTCGATCTATCGCCAAGGCGCCACGGAACGGGTTCAGCTGAGCTTTCCATGCCCGCCGGCCCAGGTGCGCTTCTATCGCGAGGCGGTATCGAGAACCCGTGAGAGCGATGCCCAGGCCCGCTATCTCGACGCCATTTCCAACGATCTTGCCCCCAGCCGGGAATCGGTGCTTCTGGACCTCGCGGTCAACTATGACGCCCGCCTCCGGCTTGACGAGGATGCGGCGCCGGCAATCACCCTGATCGTGGACCTTCCTCTTGAAGGAATGGTGAGTTGATCGCGGCGGGCCTTACTCAGCGCTTCAAGGTCGACTTCGATCCGAACAGCCAGGTCTTCTCGCTCGCCGGGACGATCCGGCCGCGTTCGATCGATGAAATCGCCGAGAGCATTCACGCGCTGCGGGAAGCGATCGATGCGGTGCGCGGCGTTCTCTACATCGATGTGAAGCGCCTCATCCAGATGAACAACACGGCCTTCCAGGCCTTCATCCGGGTCGCCCTCGACGCCTGCCGGGAGCGGTCGGACCTGCGCCTGATCGTCGTCACTTCGAGCGTCGTCAGCTGGACGACGCGCATGTTCCGGCACCTGAGCACAATCGAGCCGCAGATCTCCGTCGAGGTCTATGATTCGATGTTCTATCCCGGCCAGGACTACTTCGAGGATACGAGCTTCATTCCAATCCTGCGCGCGCAGACGAAATTGACCTGGCGCCACGAACGAGACATCCTGCCGCGCCACGGCATGCGGCCGGGCATCGCCATGGCCGACATCTGCTGCGGCATCGGCGATTTCGCCGTGCTCGCGCAGAAGGAGTTCCTGCCGTCGCGGATCGTCGCCCTCGACCACTCGAAGCCGAGCCTCGCCTATGCCCGCAACGTGGCCGCCGAGTTCGGCGTGACGGGTATCGAATACACCTACGGCGACGCGTCGGAGATGCTGCTTGAGGACAACCAGTTCGACTTCGTGAGCTGCCGCCACTCGCTGCAGGTCTTCAATCAGCCGGAGCTGCTTCTCAAGGAACTCTATCGGATCGTGAAGCCGGGCGGCCGTGTCTACATCACCAACGAGAAGAACTCGCACTGCCTCGGCGAACCGCGGGCGCAAAGCATCCAATGGACCTACAATGAGCTCGCACGGCTATTGAGCAATTTCGAGATAGATGTGGAGTTCGGGCCGAAGAGCAGGCGCTATCTCGCCGACACGGGCTTCGACGACATCCTGGTCGAATCCTTTATGGTCACCAATCTGGACGGTGACCCACAGGATTTCGCCGATATCATCGCCGGCTGGGAGAAGATGTTTGCGGACATGGCGGTGAGGCACGGCGAAGCACCCGAATTCATCGAGCGGTTCCGCCAGGGCTTCCGGGATCACATCTTCGCTGCACTGCATCCAAAGGGTTATGCGGGCTGGCCGATCTGGGCAGCGTCCGGGCGCAAACCACTATGAACGCGAGCACTATCCAACGTCCCCGGTTCGGCTTGAGATCCTTCCGCGCCAAGTTCGTGCTGGTCGTCGGCAGCGCCGTGCTCTTTGACCTCCTGCTGACAGGCGGTCTGGCGCTCTGGAACGTTCAAAGGCTGTCGCGCGACGCGACAACCGAGGTCGGACAGGGCCTGCAAAAGGCCAACGAAGACTACATGCTCACCTACGCGGAATCGACGGCCGCGCGGGTTAATCTTTTGCTCGGCCAGGTTCACGCCGACGTCGCCACGCTCGCGGGCGTGCTCCAGGCGCAGATCGACCGCCCAGTGCGCCGCTCCGACGTCGGAGAGGCACTTGCCCGGCATGCACCGGAATCCGTGACCGTGGAATACGATTCCAAAGGTGGGTGGGCGCAGAACCTTCGGGGTCCGCTCTCGAGCGTCAGCGTTTGGAGCTATCTCCTGGGCCCCGACCACCGGCCACTTCCCGAGGTGCAGACCGACATCGAGAACAGCGCCGTTCTCGATCTGGTCGCGCCCGCCCTGCTTGCGCACGGCCGGTCCAAACTGCAGATGTACTACGTCGGGCCAAAGGAACGGCCGATCTTGCGGATGGCGCCCTATGCCGATCAGGCGCAGACGTTCGACCGTCTCTACCCCGGCCACAACGCGGCCAACTTCTGGAACTTCTTCTTCCCCGGCCTCTACGAGTCCTGGGAGGAATGGGCGAAGAATCCAAGCCTCAGGCCCGTTGCAGCCGATACCACACAGACGGCGCCTTACACCGATGCCGCCTCGGGCAAGCTGATCGTCAGTTTCTTCCAACCGCTCTGGACGCCTGACCGCAAGCGTGTCGCCGGAGCGACCGGAACCGACATCACCCTCGACCAACTGGCCGAGGTGGTCGAAAGCGTCAAGGTCGGCGACAGCGGCTTCGGGTTTCTGGCGATGTCCGACGGCAACGTGCTTGCCATCAATCCGGTCGGCGAAAAGGTGATCGGTCTGAGGCGGTCCAGCGACACGGGTGGACAGGGCGTTACCGGGTTGGAGCGTTCGCTGCGCCGCAGTGTGCAGCCCGCAATCGCAGAGCTGCCGCTTGGCACCGATGGCGCCATTCAGCGGGTGCTGCTCGACGAGGGCGGTGAGAAAGTCCCCTATCTCATGCTCCTGAAGCAGCTCGAGCCGGAGAACCTCTGGGTGTCCGGCCCTGTGCGCCGCGAGACCATGTCGATCGGCATCGTGGTGCCGGAGCGGGAGATCTATGCCTCGCTGTTTGCGGCACAGGCGAGTATCTCTGAAGCGACGAACCGCATCTTGATCTACCAGATCCTGGCGCTGCTCGCTTCGCTGCTGTTCGTCACGCTCGCCGTGTTCGGTATTTCCAAGCGGGTTACGCGTGGCATCAGCGCACTCGCCGAAGCGGCAACCAGCATCGAGGCGAAGGACTATTCCGTCCGGGTGCCCATCACGACGCGCGACGAAGTCGGTGAAGCCGGTATCGCGTTCAATCGAATGGCCGAGGAGATCAGCTACCACACCGAGAACCTCGAAAACCTGGTGACCGAACGCACCAAGCAGCTCGAGGACGCCAACCATCAGATTTCGACGCTGAATACCCAACTGCGCAGCGAGAACCTGCGCCTTGGCGCCGAACTCGCTGTCGCCAAGCAGATCCAGATGATGGTGCTGCCGAAGGCCGGTGAGCTCGCTGAAATCGCCGACCTCGAAATCGCTGCCTATATGCGCCCGGCCGACGAGGTGGGGGGCGACTACTACGACGTGCTGCGGGACGGCGAGCGGCTCAAGATCGGCATCGGCGACGTGACCGGTCATGGCCTTGAAAGCGGTGTGCTGATGCTGATGGTGCAGTCCGTCGCCCGTGCCTTGCAGGAAGCCGGCGACATGGACCCTGAAGTGTTCCTCAACCGGCTCAACCGCGCCATATACAAGAACATCGTGCGGACCAATACCGACAAGCATCTGTCGCTGGCCTTCCTCGATTACGACGCTGGCCGCCTGACGCTGTCGGGGCAGCACGAGGAACTGATTGTCGTGCGCAAGGGTGCGGAAATCGAACGGATCGACACGCTCGACCTCGGCCTGCCGATCGGGCTGGAATCGGACATTTCGCGCTTTGTTGCCACCCGCGAGATTTCCTTCGGCCGCGGCGACATGATCGTGCTGCACACGGACGGCGTGACCGAGGCGGCGAACGCCAAGGGCGAATTGTTTGGCATCGAGCGACTGTGCGAGAGTGCCGGGAAGTTTTACGGACAGAGCGCCGAGGACGTCAAATCGGGTATCATCGAGGACCTGATGGCGCATATCGGCAAGCAGAAGATTTACGACGACATCACGCTCGTCGTCATGAGACACAGGTGATCAGATGACCACGCTCTACGGACTGGCGGACCTGACGATCGGCGCCCACCAGAGGATGACGCGACTGCGCCTCTATGACGGCCCGCTCGACCTCAGTTGGAAGCATTGCGCGATGGCTTCGGATTTCGTGGCCGAGCTCGCGGCGCTACGCTATCGCGCCTCGCGCAATACCTATCGGGAAGTCCGGCACAACATCGGCTACCTGACCAACGAGCTGGTGGAGAACGCGGTGAAGTTCCGCGCCTCCGGTGTGGTTATTGTAGAAGCCGCTCTCGAAGCCAACAGCTTTCGCACGAAAGTCTCCAACGTCATCGACAACGAGACGGCTGCGCGCTTTCAGGACCTGCTTTCCGAGATCGCCGACGGCGACCCCGGAGACCTGCTCATCGAGCGTATCGAAGCCAATGCAAACGGGCTCGGCAAGAGCGGCTCGGGGCTTGGTCTTTTGACGCTGATGAGCGATTATGGCGTTCGTTTCGCTTGGGTTTTTGGTGCCCAGGGAGACGACGGAGAAACCTCGCTGGAGACCTATGCCTCCATTGCGGTCCCAGACCTCTCGAACTGATGAGCCGGTGAACATGGAAAATAAGGACGAAGAAGAGTATCGCGTTTGGTCCGAAGGCAACGATATCCATTTCGAAGGCACCATGCGGCTGTCAGGAACGGAAGCCTATGCCCCCATCTTCTCGACCGTCATGGGCGTGCTGGAGACCGAGCCTGAGCACATCACCATCGATCTCACGGAACTGCAGTTTCTGAACTCGTCCGGGATCAACTTGCTCGCCAAGCTGACGATCGAGGCGCGCAACCGCCCGAACGTGCAATTGACGGTGCGCGGGACCTCCGAAATCCCGTGGCAATCGAAATCTTTGCCAAACCTCAAGAAGCTGCACCCAGGCCTCGACCTCAGGCTCAACTGAGATAGCCGTTCGGCGGCATTGCGGCCCACGCAAGTCGATCCTTCACGTCAGTGCTCCCGGTCTCCGCCGGCAGCGCTGGCTGTTGCTTTTCCGAAATGACAGATCGCAGCGGAAGAACTCACCGCCGCTCGGCCTCGGCTGCGCCTTACCCTGATTGACTCGCGCATCAACTCGGCTTATCGGTAAAATCATCTGATGACTTGATGACCAGACGATGCAACCGATTAATCGCACCAATCTCGCTGAAAGCGCGGCTGAAAGCCTGCGGGCGGAAATCCTCAGCGGCCGCTGGGCCGTCGGCGAGCGGATACCTAATGAGACGGCGCTCACGGAACTGCTGGCGGTCAGCCGCGGCACCGTGCGTGAGGCCGTTCGAGTGCTAATCTCGAAGGGCCTGCTCGACGCCCGCCAAGGCTCTGGCACCTATGTCCGTTCCACCGTCGATGCCTCGGGCGCACTCGACCGGGTCAAACGCACAGGTCTTCGCGATCAGTGGGAAGCACGCGCGGCACTCGACGTCGAGGCGGCACGGCTGGCGGCGCTGCGCCATACGCCTGAAGACCTCGATCGCATGCTCAAGCTGCTTGGCGCCCGCGGCACCGTGACCGATGGTGGACGCGACGCCTTCGGTCAACGCGACATCGCCTTCCACAGATCGATCGTCGAGGCATCGGGCAACAGGGCGATCGTCGAGCTCTATGATTTCTTTACCTCGGCCATCCTCGAAACCATCCACTCGACCCTTCGCGGCGATCTGCCCGAGCCGGACGACCGGGCGCATGCGGCGATCGTCGAGGCGATTGCAACCAGTGATCCGGACAAGGCCGCAGCCTCCGTGCGGGCGTTCATGGCGCCCGTCCTCACTGAACTTGATCGGCTCTTGACCCAATGAACCAGACTTTTCGCGACCCTCACAAGGCCGAGACGGCCGAGCCACTCGACCTCGAAGACCAGCTGATCGACGCCGAGGCCGACAGCCTGCCGGCACCGCAACCGCCGGTCTTGAGCCGCCGTGCCCGCATCCTTCTCGGCGTGAGCCTCGTCCTGATCGCCTTCAACCTGCGGCCGCTGTTTTCGAGCCTCTCGGTGCTGCTGCCCGAGGTGATGCAGGCAACCGGCCTGTCAACCGCCGGCGCCAGCGTGCTTACCACCCTGCCGGTGGTCTGCCTCGGCATCTTCGCGCCCCTTGCACCAAAGCTCGCCCAACGCTTCGGCGCCGAGCGCACACTTCTGGGTGTGCTGTTGCTCCTGACGCTGGGCACCGGCCTGCGCGGCGTCCAGTCCGTGCCGTTGCTGTTCATCGCGACCTTCGCCGCCGGTGCGGCGATCGCGGTCGGCAACGTGCTTCTCCCCGGCCTCGTCAAGCGGGACTTCCCCGATCGGGCCGCGATGATGACGGGCCTCTACACCATGGCGCTCTGCGCGGGTGCTGCCAGCGCCGCCGGCCTGACGCTTTCGATCGAGCATCATGTGGTCGGATCCTGGTCCGGCGCGCTCGCCGCCTGGGCCGTGCCTGCCCTGATCGTGCTTTTGATCTGGGCGCCGCAGGCCTTGCGCGGCAAGGCGCAGGCGCGTCATACCGGCTTCCGCGTCGTCGGCCTCTGGCGCGATCGCCTCGCCTGGCAGGTAACGTTGTTCATGGGGCTGCAGTCGGCGCTCGCCTATTGCGTCTTCGGCTGGATGGCGCCGATCCTTCGCGAGCGCGGCCTCGATGCTGCAACCGCCGGCGCCGTCGTATCCGCGTCGATCATGATGCAGGTCGTCACCTGCTTGGCTGTGCCTTCCTTCGCCGTCCGACGGCGCGACCAGCGCGCCGTCTGCGTGGCGCTCGTCGCCGCCGCCGTCATCGCGCTGATCGGCATCCTTTTCGCGCCGCTTTCGACGGTGCTCGTCTGGGCCGTTCTTCAGGGAATCGGACAGGGCGGCCTGATCGCCGCAGCGATGACCCTCATCGTGCTGCGCTCGCCCGATTCCCATGTCGCCGCGCATCTTTCGGGCATGGCCCAGGGCGTCGGATACGTGCTCGCCGCCATCGGCCCATTGCTCGTCGGCTTCATCCGCAGCTGGACCGGCAGCTTTGCCGCGAGTTCCGTTCTCTTCATCGTCCTTGGCATCGGCGTGGCGATCATGGGAATGGGCGCCGGCCGGGCACTTCATGTCGGCGCAAGAACGGTGAAGATTGACGACCGCTAAGCCGGGAAAGCAGCTCGGATAAAAACGGACATCAATATGATCGGGCTCCACCTATCAGGCGGAGCCCGATCGATTGGTGCTTAGCGCGGTTGCGTCATGCCGCAGCTACCGCCTGCTGGTATCGCGGCGCGGGCCTGAAGGTGAGCGCGATCAGGAACGCGCCAAGGCCGATGCCCCAAGAGCCGATGTAAAGCCAGGTATAGCTCGCCAGCGCATCATAGATCAGGCCACCGGCAATCGGCCCTGTCGCCATGCCCAGGCTGCCGGCCATGGCCGTGCCGCCGATCACGGTCCCCATCATCCGCAAGGGGAAGTTCTCGCGAGCGAGCACGGCATAGAGCGGCATGACGCCGGCGTAGATGAAGCCGAACAGGGCGGCGACGGCGTAGAACGAGCCGAGCCCCGCGGCAAAGACATAGGCGAGCGCGCCAAAAGCCTGGGCGAGCAGCCCGAGAACGAGCACGCGCTTGGCCCCGAAGCGATCACCGAGCAGGCCGAAGACGACGCGTCCACCCATGCCGGCGAGCCCCTCGACGCTATAGATCGAGACAGCCGCCATCACCGGAATGCCGCAGGTGATGGCATAGCTCACCGTGTGGAAGATCGGCCCGGAATGGGTGGCGCAGCAAAAGAAGTTGGTGAGCAGCAGGATGATGAAGAGCGGCGATTTCAGCACCTGGCTCGTCGTCATCGACGACTGCGCCTCTTCCTCGGGAGAGGCCGCCGCAGCACCGCCGGCCAGTGCGGGTGCCTGGCGAACGAGAAGCGAGACCGGGATCATCACGACGGCGACGACGACGGCGATGATCTGCAGGGCCGTTCTCCAGTCGTAGGCCGAAACCAGCCAGGCCGCGAAGGGCGACATCGTCATCGGCGCCATGCCCATTCCGGCCGAAACGAGCGAGACCGCAAGGCTCCGATGCGTATCGAACCAGCCGGTGACGCAGGCCATCATCGGCGCGAAGATCGCCGCCGTCGCGATGCCGACGACAACGCCGAAGACGAACTGGAAGGCGATCAGCGAAGTCGCCCGGCTTGCCGCCATCAGACTGACGGCGAGAAGCACCGAGCCGATGAGCACGATCGGCCGCGCACCCCAGCGATCGGAGAGACTGCCCCAGGCGATACTGGCGAATGCCATTGCCAAGAAACCGATGGTCATGGCGCTGGAGACCCCGGTGACGGACCAGCCGGTGTCACGCGAGATCGGCAGCAGGAAAACCGGAAGCGAGAACATGGCGCCGATTGCCAGGCAGCCAAGCAGGCCGCCCGCCGCCACGATCACCCAACGATAAAACGAATTGCTCATTGCAATCTCCTTGGCGGCGCGCGGTCAGACGGCCGGCAGCGCCGATAACATGCAAACTGATCGCGCAGCAGGTCTGGATGTGCACAGCACCTCCTCTTGCTGGTTGTTGTAAGACGCAGGCGCCGGCGCAAAGCCGACATCGCATCTTGCAGAATTTCATAATTATTGCAGGTTCGCCGACGTCTCGCGGCACGCCGTCAACCGCTTCGGATCCAAGCCACTTGATTGTGCTTCCAAGGTCCTCTCTGTTGTCGCGTGCCGTTCAGGCAATAGATAGAGGCCGAAGCACTGTTGGGGGGAGTGACAAGTGTGACGGGATTTCGATGGATTCGCTGATTACCGCGGCAGGCCAGGCGCTGGCGGCTGGAGATCTTCTCGGCGTGCTGAAGCGTGTTGGCCTGCGCGACGACCCGCCGGCATTGGCACTGCGTGGCATCGCGATGGCTCAGCTCGGCGATCTCGTCCGCGCCAAGACGCTGTTGAAGGCGGCCGCGCGCGGTTTTGGCCCGAAGGAGGCTGTCGCCCGCGCGCGTTGTATCGTCGCCGAGGCGGAAATCGCCATCGTCTCGCGAGACCTCTCCTGGCCGATGAAGGCACTCGAAGCCGCCCGCGCCACGCTCGAAGCCCATGGCGACCACCTCAATGCCGCCCACGCCCGCAACCTCGGCGCCCGACGCCTGCTGCTGATCGGCCGTCTCGACGAAGCCGAACAGATGCTCGCCGATGTCGATCCGGGCCGGTTGACGCCGCCGGCGAGAGCCACACACGAGCTTGCGGTCGCCGGCATCGCCGTGCGGCGACTGCAGACCGCCTCCGCGGCCAGCGCCTTCGCCCGGGCAACCCAGGCGGCGCGCGCGACAGGGATTGCAGCACTGATTGCCGAGGTCGAAGGCGCGGCCCTCGTGCTGGAGATGCCGGCCGCCCGGCTTCTGGCCGGCGGAGACGCGCGCCTGCTGCGGCTTGAGGAAGTCGAAACCCTGTTTGCTTCCGACGCCCTCGTCATCGACGCCTGCCGGAACGTGGTCCGACGTGAAGCTGCCGCCGTTTCGCTTTCAACCCGACCGGTGCTCTTCGCGCTCGTGCGGGCACTCGGAGAGGCTTGGCCGGCCGACGTCTCGCGGCGCGCCTTGCTCGCCCGTGCCTTCGGGGCGAAACATGTCGACGACTCCCATCGGGCAAGACTGAGGGTCGAGATCGGTCGGCTTCGCGACGAACTCCGTGCTTTCGCGGATATCAGCGCGACCAGCGACGGTTTCCGGCTGGCTCCCCAAGGCAATCACGCAGTCATGGTGCTGGCACCGCCGGTCGATGAGCGGCATGCGGCCGTGCTCGCGCTGCTCGGCGACGGCGAGGCATGGTCGAGTTCCGCCCTCGCGATCGCGCTCGACGCCAGCCCCCGCACCGTACAACGGGCGCTCGAAGAGCTTTCCGCGGAAAAGAAGGTGTTTCCAGTCGGTCGCGGGCGCGCGCGACGCTGGGTGATCCCGCCGGTGCCGACATTCCCGACAGTCTTGTTACTCCCGGGCCCATTGCCAAGCGATTAGGATGGAGACCATGAAACGATCCGAAGCCGAAATCCTCCGCGAATATGGCCCCTTCCCCGGGGCCGACCAAGTGCACGGCGTCACCTTCGACGGTGAGAACATCTGGTTTGCCTCCGGCGACAAGATCAATGCGCTCAATCCCGAAAGCGGGACGCCGGTGCGCTCGATCGATGTCGCAGCCCATGCCGGCACTGCCTTCGACGGCAAGCATCTGTTCCAGATCGCCGAGGACCGCATCCAGAAGATCGATCCCTCCAGCGGCCGCGTACTGGCAACCATCCCCGCGCCCGGTGGGGGCGGCGATTCCGGCCTTGCCTGGGCGGAGGGTACCCTTTGGGTCGGGCAGCATCGGGGCCGGCGGATCCATCAGATCGATCCCGAGACCGGCGCTATCCTGCGCACCATCGAATCCAAGCGCGTCGTGACAGGCGTCACCTGGATCGACGGTGAGCTCTGGCACGGCACCTGGGAGGGCGACGACAGCGACTTGAGGCGTATCGACCCCGAAACGGGGTCTGTGCTTGAACGGATCGTGATGCCGCGGGGTTTCGGTGTCTCCGGACTGGAGTCCGATGGCGGTGACCGCTTCTTCTGCGGTGGTGGTACAAGCGGAACGATCCGGGCCGTCCGCCGGCCGAAGAAGCGCGCGCCCTAGCCTCGCCGTCAGCGCGAGATCGCCAGCCTGGCCGCTCGCCGAGCTAGCAGCATGGCAGCGAGCGCCAGACCCGCAAGCCCGAAACCGAGCACGCTGACACCGAACCAGCCCCCATAGCTCCAGGCGGCGAAGGACAGGGCCGAACCTGCCGATCCCCCAAGAAACATGCTGGTCATGAAGACGGTATTGATGCGGCTGCGCGCCGCCGGCTCGAGCGCATAGATGATATGCTGGTTGGCGATCAGCCCGACCTGGATGCCGATATCGAGCACGATGACGCCAATCACCAGTCCGGCGAGCGACGCCCAGACGCCAAGAATGACCCAGGCGGAGAGCGTCAACGCCGCCCCGACCCAGACGACGGACCGTGCGCCCCGTCGATCTGCCATCCTGCCGGCGATTGGCGCTGCAAAGACGCCGATCGCGCCGACAATGCCGAACAGGCCGGCAGCATCCGCGCCCAGATTGAAACGCGGTGTCGCGAGATAAAGTGCAAGCACGGTCCAGAATGCCGTGAAAGAGGCGAACAGCGCCGCCTGCACCACGGAAGCCAGACGGAGCGCGGGCTCGCGTCGCCAAAGCGTTACGAGCGAACCAAGGGCTTGGCGATAGGGCAAACGCAACGCGGACCGCAGATCCGGCAAGGTCCGGACCATCAAGAGCGAGGCGGCAAGGGCGAGAGGGACGCTTGCCCAGAACATCTCGCGCCAGCCGGCGTGGGCGCCAACGAAGCCGGAGATCGTGCGGCTGAGCAGGATGCCGGTCAAAACGCCGGCCATGACCGTACCGATCGCCGCACCCCGTTTGTTAGGCGTAGAGAGCATCGCAGCGATCGGGACGATCTGCTGCGCGACAGTGGCGCTGGCCCCCAGCAGCACTGAGGCGACGATCAGTAGGATGGATGACGGCGCCAAAGCCGCTGCAGCGGCCGCGATCGCAATCGCCAGGAACTGGCCGACGATCAGCCGCCGCCGCCGGACGATATCGCCGAGCGGCAGCAGAAGCAGCAGGCCCAGTGCGTAGCCAAGCTGCGTCGCCGTCGGCAGCAGGCCAATGGCCGGCTCACCGGGAAACTCGGCCTCGATGAGGCCGAGCAGCGGCTGATTGTAGTAGATGTTTGCGACAGCGATGCCGCTGGCGACGGCCATGGCATAGAGGCGGGCTCGGCCGAGGCCGGAATGCTCCGTTTCGTTGGTATCCATTTCACTTGCCCTTCTCATTGGGGAGATGGGCTTGATCTATCGTATCATCGATTTTCGCTGTAGTGTCGCCATTATTGATACCAGAATATCGGAACTCGATACAATGAACCTCGAAGAAGTCCTCGTCTTCACTGCAGCGGCAAGCGGCGGCAGTCTCGCCGAGGCCGCGCGACGGCTTGGCATCACACCCATGATCGCGACGCGGCGGCTCGCAGCCCTGGAGCAGACGCTTGGTGCCCGGCTGATGCATCGCACCACCCGCTCGCTGTCGCTGACACCGGAGGGGGAGACCTTTCTGCCCTATGCCCAGGCGCTTCTCGAAACCGAGCAGCAGGCGCGAACGCTGCTCAAGGGCGGCGATGAGGGGGCGACCGGGCTCCTGCGCGTTTCGGCGCCGGTTGCCTTTTCGACCAAACTGATTGCTCCGCTCATGCCCTCGTTGCTTGACCATCATCCCGGGCTCAAGGTCGCACTCGATATGAGCGACACCATGCCGGATCTGGTAGCGTCGGGCATCGATCTGGCGATCCGCATCGCACGCCTGAAGGACAGCAGCCTGATCGCCAAAAAACTGGCCGAAAACCCGCGCTCCCTCGTCGCTTCGCCATCCTATGTCGAGAAGCACGGGAGGCCACGGACCACGGGCGATCTCATCAACCATCAATGCCTGCCCTTGCACGGCGTCAATCATTGGACCTTTGTGAGCGCCGGGGACGAGACGCATGTACGATTGCAGAGCCGATTCTCGTCGACAAGCATCGAAGGATGCCACGCGGCGTGTCTCGCCGGCGCCGGCATCACCCTGCTCTCCGACTGGAACATTGCCGATGCGCTCGATGCAGGGCGGCTGATACGCATTCGCCTCGAAGACGCTGCACCCGAGACATTGGCGATCTGGGCCGTGTACCCGACGACGAAACTGGTTGCGCCCAAGGTGCGCGTCTTCATCGACCTGTTGGTGGCAGCCCTTGGCAAGACCGCCAAGGCAAGGGCCTGAATGATAAAACCCGCACCGCTCAACACGGTGCGGGCGTCAAGATCTGTCCCGGCACGGTCCGCGGTGCCGGGACGCTACGGATCATGCCAGCCTTTTAGGCCTTGATGAAGGCAAGCAGGTCAGGATTGATGACGTCGGCATGGGTCGTCAGCATGCCGTGGGCGTAACCCTCATAGACCTTGAGCGAACCGTTCTTCAGCAGCTTGACGGCAAGCCGCGCACTGTCGTCGATCGGCACGATCTGGTCGTCATCGCCATGCATGACCAGCGTGGGGATGTCGATCGCCTTGAGGTCTTCGGTGAAATCGGTTTCCGAGAAGGCCTTGATGCCCTCGTAATGGGCCTTGGCACTGCCCATCATGCCCTGGCGCCACCAGTTGCGGATCACGCCTTCGGATGCCTCGGCACCCGGCCGGTTGTAGCCGTAGAAAGGGCCGGCCGGAACGTCGAGGAAAAACTGCGCCCGGTTGGCGGCCAGCGCCGAACGGAAGCCGTCGAACACCTCGATCGGCAGGCCGCCCGGGTTGCTCGCGGTCTTGACCATGATCGGCGGCACGGCGCCGACGATGATCAGCTTGGCGACCCTGCCGCCGCCGTGGCGCGCCACATAGGCAACCGCTTCACCGCCTCCGGTGGAGTGGCCGATATGGATCGCATCGCTCAGACCGAGCTTGTTGGTCAGCGCCGCAACATCCTTGGCGTAATGCGCGATATCGTGACCTTCGCTCACCTGCGTCGAGCGGCCGTGGCCACGGCGGTCATGGGCAATGACGCGAAAGCCCTTGTTGACGAAATAGAGCATCTGCGCGTCCCAATCGTCTGCCGACAACGGCCAGCCGTGGTGAAAGACGATTGGCTGGCCCGAGCCCCAATCCTTGTAGAAGATATCGACGCCATCATCAGTCCTGACGTAGCTCTCGGTCATCGGAGCGGTTCCTTTGTTAGGGTTCTAGGGTGGTATGCCTGGCACGCTCCACAGCGCCTGCACTGGCGCCGGGGAACGCAACTCGCTTCAACCGAGGTGAGGTCGGTTGATCGTGAGAAGGTGGTGTACGACCGGCACCGCCGGTCCTTTATGAAAGCGACGAACGTCTTCCTGGACATCCGCATCGGCCTTGGAGACGCGCTTGTGCTGGCGCAGATGTTCGGCCCAGGACTCGACCATGAACCACTCCACCATGCGGCCGGGATCAGCCGCGTCCTCGGTCACGCCCCAGCCATAGGCGCCGTCGCGGCGGCGCTCGCGCGACAGGTGGGCAAGCGCCTGCAGAAACTCGGAGCGATCCGCCTTGTCGATCGCATACTCGATCAGCACGAGCACGGGGCCGCGGTCGTGTTCGACCGGCTCGCTGGTCAGCGGCTCCGGCCAGTGGTTCGAGGGGACGAGGTCCGCCTCGCCCTTAGGCAGTTTCATGGCGTGGAAAACGAACCCTACACAAAGAAGGCCGATGGCCGCCACCGCGAGCGCGAAGGGTACGCCGATCGCCTCGGCGATGGCGCCCCAGGCCAGGCTGCCGCCGGTCATGGCTCCGTTGAAGACCGTGAGATAGACGGCGAGTGTGCGCCCTCGCACCCAGTTGGGAAGGATGGCTTGTGCGGTGCTGTTCAGCGTCGTCAGCGCCGTGATCCAGGCGGCACCGCAAACCAGCAATGCGACAACCGCTACCCATTGCTCCGGCGCGAACGAGAGTACACCCATCACCGCGGCCGTGAGCACCGCCGACATCAGCAGCAGCCCGTCCGCATCCATCCGGGCACGCAGGCGCGGCATCACCAGCGCGCCACCGATTGCACCCGCGCCGACGGCACCGAGCAGGATGCCGTAGAAGCTGGCGCCACCGCCGAGAAGCTGGCGGGCGACCAGCGGCAGCAGCGCCCAGATCGCACTCGAAAAGGCGAAGAATACGGCTGCACGCAGCAGGACCACGTGCAACTCGTGGCTGGCGCGCGCGTAGCGCAAGCCCGCCCGGAAGGCGCCGAAGAAGCGCTCGGCAAGGACATCATCGTCCGATACGCCCCGCCGCCACCAGAGAAGCGCAGCGATGACGAAGACATAGCTGATGACATCGACGCCGTAGGTGACGGCTGCGCCGAACCAGGCAAGCAGCAGGCCGCCGAGCGCCGGTCCGATCGCGCGGGCGATGTTGATGCCGAGCGAGTTCAGCGCCACTGCGCCCTTGACGTCCTGCCGCGAAACGAGTTCCGGCACGATCGCCTGCCAGGTGGGGGCGACGAGGGCAGCCCCTATGCCGCCAACGAAGGTCAGAGCGATCAGCGAGCTCACGGACTGAAGGCCCGTGGCGGAGAGAAACAGCAGGCAGAGACTTGCGGATGCAAGCAGGAACTGAACGGCGATCAGGAACTTGCGCCGGTCGAGAATATCCGAGAGCACCCCTGCAGGAATGGCGAGCAGGAAGATCGGCAGCGTCGCCGCCGCCTGAACCATGGAAACGGCGGCCGGGGTCGCCGACAGGTCGGTGACAAGCCAGGAGCTCGCGACATCACGGATAAAGCTGCCGGTATTGCCGATGATCGTCGCGACCCACAAGACCGCAAAAACCTTCTGCCGCAACGGCGCAAACGTGCCTGCGCCGTCCTTCGCTGCCGTCATTGCGAAGCCCTCCCTGCGGATGCCCGTTCGCGCAGATCGTAGCAGGCGACGAGCAGGAAGGCACCGGCTAGGCCGATATGCTCGAAGAAACCGTTCGTCGCCATCGCACGGTCCATGCCCGGCGGCAGCTCCCAGAAACGGAAAGCGAGGAAGGTTGCGGCGAGCGTGAAGGCAGCGAGCGCGATTGCCGCCGCCCAGCGATAGAACCCGGTGAGAATGAGGGCCGACATCAGAAACTCGAAGACGATCACCCCGACGGCAAAGAGCGGCGCCGGATGCAGGCCGAAGTGATCCATCTCTGCCAGCGCGCCCGGAAAGTCGAATATCTTCGTCAGCGGTCCCTGGATGTAGGCCGAGCATAGCGCCAGCACGCCGATGAATACGATGCGGCTGCCGGCAAGGCCCGGCCGAAGGCGGTCGGCGAGATGGCTTTCGAGAGAGGACAGGCTCAGCATTTTGTTTCCTCGTCAGGCGGTCTTCGGCTTAAGGGGCGGCGAAACCGCCCTCATCGGGATTTCGGCCATTTCAAAGCGGGGATCGCGCTCTGGGATATGCCTTGGTAGTAGGCGCCGTGCCTCGCCGGCGGATGGTTCACCACGACTTTCGCCCAAGGGTGCCGGACGCCGTCGGTCGACGAGGCCGAGGCCCGTTCCGGTCCAAGCGACGCGTTGATCAGGATTGCGGCCGCGGCCATCGCCACGGCGCCGGCGATCGTGCGCATGGTGCGTCTCCCTTCCTTCATCGTCACACGGCCCAGCAGGAGCAGCCGAGCGCCCCGAAGAAGCCCTTGAGATCGCCGATCGGCAGCTTTGACGTCCAGGCGCCGGCATGGTCGTGACCATGGACGCCGCAGTTGCTGGCGCAGCCGCATGACGTGATGGCCGTGCGCCGCAGCGAGTTCTTGCCCGCACCGTCGGGCTCGCCCCAGGCGGCATAGCCGCCGAAGGCCCGCACCGGCGACCAGTCGGGCATCGCCGGCGGCACCTCGTTCTCGTCGTGGGCGGCGAAATCTCCCGCCGCATAGACGATCTTGCCGCCGACCATGGTCAGGTCCGAGGTCAGGAACGAGATCTCGTCCTCGGCGCAGTTGAAGTAGTCCTTGTTGGGCACGATCAGATCGGCGAACTGCCCCTTCTCGATGCGCCCCTTCCTGCCCTCCTCGTTGGAGAACCACTGCACCTTCTCGGTCCACATCCGAAGCGCCGTCTCCCGGTCGAGGCAGTTGGCCCGCGGATAGAGCTGCAGGCCGCCGACCGTCTTGCCGGTCACCATCCAGGACAGCGAGACCCAAGGGTTGTAGGAGGCGACGCGGGTCGCATCGGTACCGGCGGAAACCTTCACGCCCTTTTCCAGCATCTTGGCCACCGGCGGGGTCGCTTCGGCTGCCCCGTGGCCATAGCGCTCGACGAAGTATTCGCCCTGATAGGCCATGCGATGCTGAACGGCGATGCCGCCGCCCAGCGCCGCGATCCGGTCGATCGACCGGTCGGAGATCGTCTCGGCGTGGTCGAAGAACCAGTTGATGCCGGTGAGCGGGATATCCTGGTTGACCTTCTCGAAGACGTCGAGCGCGCGGCTGATCGTTTCGTCATAGGTCGCATGCAGGCGCCAGGGCCAGCGGTTCTCGGCAAGGATCCGCACCACTTCTTCGAGTTCGCCCTCCATCTCCGGCGGCATGTCTGGGCGCGGCTCGCGGAAGTCCTCGAAATCGGCTGCCGAGAACACCAGCATCTCGCCGGCGCCGTTGTGGCGGAAGTAGTCGCTGCCCTGCTTGTATTTGACCGAGGAGGTCCACTTGAGGAAGTCGTCCTTTTCCTCCTTCGGCTTCTGGGTGAAGAGGTTGTAGGCGAGCCGGACAGTCATCTGACCTTCGTCGGCGAGCTTCTGGATGACGGCATAGTCGTCCGGATAGTTCTGGAAGCCGCCGCCGGCATCGATGACGCTGGTGACCCCCAAGCGGTTGAGTTCGCGCATGAAATGGCGCGTCGAGTTGAGCTGATAGTCGAAGGGCAGTTTCGGCCCCTTGGCGAGCGTCGAATAGAGGATGCCGGCATTGGGCTTGGCCAAAAGCAGGCCGGTCGGGTTGCCATTGGCATCCCGGGTGATCTCGCCGCCCGGCGGGTTCGGCGTGTCCCTGGTATAGCCGACCGCCCGGAGTGCTGCGGCATTGAGCAGTGCCCGGTCGTAGAGATGCAGCAGGAACACCGGCGTATCCGGCGCCACCGCATTGATCTCGTCGATCGTCGGCAGGCGTTTTTCCGCAAACTGGTGCTCGGTGAAGCCGCCGACGACCCGCACCCATTGCGGCGCCGGCGTGATCGCCACCTGCCGCTTCAGCATCGCCATGGCATCGGCCAGCGAACGCACGCCGTCCCAGCGCAGCTCCATGTTGTAGTTCAGACCGCCGCGCACGACGTGGGTATGATTGTCGTTGAGACCCGGCAGGACGCGCTTGCCCTTGAGGTCGATCACTCGGGTGCCCGGGCCTGAAAGCGCCATGATCGTCCGGTCGTCGCCGACCGCAAGAATGAGGCCGTCGGCGATGGCAATGGCGGTGGCCATCGGATTGGCGCGATCGAGCGTCGTGACAAGGCCGTTGTGGAGAATGAGGTCAGGCGTCATCGTGGTGTCTCCGGACTGTTGGGCGCCGGCGGTGCGGGCCGACGAAAAGAGAGCAGGCAGGGCAAGCGATGAGGCTGCGCCGAGGAACGTGCGTCGGGTGGGCATCATCCGGCCCTTTCGTCGTTGACGGCTGCGTCCTTCGCCGTGCCGGCACTGGCCTGCCCGCCCCCAGGGAGATGGCCGAACATGTGCGGCATGCACTGCATGTTGAACCAGCTGAGATTGACCGGTTCGCCCGATAGGGCGCGCTTGACCAACGGGACCGATTGCTCCCCGATGAGGATGCCGAGCAATCCGACGAGCGCAATGACAGGCGGCGCCGGCGAGCGGACGTTCAAGAGGGAATAGATGACGCCGACAAGCAGCCCGGCTCCGAGCGAGAGAAGATACATCTTCATCGCCAACTCCTTCGCGAATGACAGTGTCGCCCCGGCCGCATCGTTGTGGTCAGAGCGTTAATCTAGAGCGCAGAAGCGTTCTGTCAGTGGCCTTCGGACGCGCCGAACATCGACTTGGCATAGATGATGCCGAGGCCATCCCTAGGCGAGACGAGGAGTTTGCCGGGGGTCGCTGTCGCGGACATGGTCCAGACCTCTTTCTGTTGAAACTGACTCCGACTGGAGAAGCCCAACTATGCCGCCGACGGCGCTCTCGTTCTTGTCGCCAAAGATGGATTTTTGAAAATTACGCTCGCCTTGCCGCGGCGGCGCGCGTGTATATTCAGTGGGTTACGACTGC